>JARBUQ010000050.1 GCA_029239545.1 Paenibacillus sp. | reverse complement strand
TAAAGCAACAGATGGAAAAATATACGCGGGTACCTACAATAACGGTAAATTGTTTCAATATACCCCCGGCGCATCAAGCGTTGTCGACCTGGGGCAAGCTGGAGGTCAACCCTTCCTGTGGTCTTTGGCTCCTGGTGCTTCAGGATCCGTATACATTGGTTCCTTTCCGAACTCGAAACTTATGAAATACACCCCCGGATCAGGCTATACACAGCTTGGCTCCAGTCCATTAGTCGGCAGCGAGCAGTACGTCAGAAGCGTTGCATATGATCCGACAAATAACATAGTTTATGCAGGTGTTGGCTCCCATGCGCATCTAATCAAATATAACGTTTCAACCGGCGTGAGCACGAATGTATTGCCAGCTAGCTATTCTTCCGAGCAGTTTGTATACAATCTGGACATCGAAGGCGGGAAGCTGTTTGCTCGAGTGTTGCCTAGTTACAAAACGATCGTGTTCGATATAACGGGCGGGGTCGTCACGAAAGAAGCAGAGATTGACAGGGTAACGTCTTCCCTTGTGTCGGAGGTGTCTGGCGGACTCGTATACTTTGTGAAGGATAATGTGCTGCATACTTACAATATTGCTGCCAAGACCTATACCTCCCTAGGAGTGTCGTTTCTGAACGCACATGATTTTAAACTCATTCAGTTGGCGGATCAAACGAACTACCCGGGATATACACTGGTGGGGATTGCGAATAGCATGGGTGAGATTCAAGTTGCCAAATATAATATTCAAAACGGAACCGTTACCAACGCCTACGTGTCAGGAGTATCGGCTACACCAACAATCCTTCAGAATCTGGTTAAGGGACCGGACAATAAAATTTATACGGGCGGATTCCTCACTGGCGGCACAGGAATATATACTTCCATGCGTTCGGACGAAATCACTGTAGAGCGCGGAGTCGGGCAATCAGAAAGTATGGCAGTATTAAACGGGAAGATATATACCGGGGTTTATCCCGAAGCATTCATATACGAGTATGATCCAGCTAACCCTTGGTCGATCGGTAGCAACCCGGTCAAGTTATTTGATCTCAAGGCAGACAAGCAAGATCGACCTGGCGCTATGGTAAGCGCGGAAGGGAAGTTATTCATTGGCTCAGTGCCTTCCTACGGGGAGCTTGGAGGAGCGCTCACGATTTACAATCCATCAACCGGCACGCATACAGTCAATCGCAACATTGTCTATCATCAAAGTATTATATCGCTTGCTTATAAAAGCGGATATATTTACGGCGGTACATCAATCTCAGGGGGGCTGGGCGTGGCTCCATCACAGACTAGCGCCAAGCTATTGAAGTACAACATTTCTACTGGAGCATCCACGGCGATCAATCTGCCTGTTTCCGGACTTGCCGCGATTACCGCAGTTACGGTTGGACCTGACAATAACATCTGGATGATGGCGGAAGGGTATTTATTCATCTATAACCCTACGACAGGAGCATTTATCTACAATAGCAACATTTTCCCTAGTGTAACTTATGGGCCTACCGCATCTTCGGGCATCGTTCTCGATGCTTCGTTAGTAAACGGCAAGGACGGGTATGTGTACGGAGTGATCAAAGGAACGTATTTATTTAAAATCCACCCGACAACCAAGGCGGTAACCACAATAGAAAGCACGGCCAACTCCAAAGTTCGCCTGATTGAAGACGAGTTTCGAAATCTTTACTACATTAGTGGGACTGATATTTTCCGTTATGCTTTTTAGTCGGACTAGCGCTGAACTGGGTATCTCTTGAATGAAGTGAGTATGGCGGTGCACAGAAGATCCTCTCTGCGCCGCTTTTCTCATCTCAGCGAAAAGTATTAGTGCTATTGAAGGGGCGTCAATGAACATGCAGATCAATTCAAGAATACTCCAAATTGAGAGATCCCTGGCTATATTGAGTTCACGCAAAGAAATGATTCATGGACTTGATCAAGATTATCATGGATATAGCCATGGCGTCCGTAACATTCTCTTGGCAAGCAAGGGAAAATTGTCGGGGATTTGTGGGCCAGTGGCTGAATTACTATCAGTTCCGAAACTATACGAAATAGCGATAGAAACTGCACTGGATGGATGTAACGAATATGTCATAGTGGAGACAGAACAGGACGCCTATTCAGCCCTTGAATTCCTTAGACAACATCAGCTTGGACGAGCGACGGTTTTGTCTCTAGACAAAGTAGTGAGTCAATCGCATTCGGAAAGGGATGGCATGATTCTATCCCGACTGGATGGGTATCTCGGTGCTGCCATGGATGTTGTTACATTTAATGATAAATATCGCGAACTGTTTTCGCACATACTGGGTCATGTTGTGATCACGAGTAGCCTGGAGAACACTACTTGGTGTTCTACAGTTACGAATATGGGCTACCTAGTGGTAACACTTACGGGAGAGTACTGTAAATCTGGAGGTATAGTGGCAGGGGGATCCAAGCCTCCCAAGCATAGTGGAATTAAGCCAATCTCCAGAAAAAGAGTTTTGAAGGAGATTGATGAAGAGATGGAAAGGATCACAATAGAGTTGCGATCATCAAGATGATCATGACGAATCCCCGGCTGTATGTGGCTGGGGATTTATTTGTTTAGACGGAAATGCATGCATAAATATAAGTAGACTTGTGATAGTCATGGAAAGACGCTGAGGATTAGCGGAGATGAGCAGGACGTTCTTGGTCGCTTGTTGTATACTTATAGGATATTATTTCAGCCTGGAAGGGTGGAAGCGGTTCTCATGATCTGCTCTACAGTGAAGGCTATGCAGGGCAGCCGGTCCGAGCAGACAGTTTCGTCAGTTGCGAATACTTCCTGGAGCTCATACCGTCCGTCTCTATTCAAATAACGCTCCAGCGTGAGATTGCTCGGGTCAACAATCCAGTATTCGGGGATGTGATATTGGGCATAGATCTTTCCCTTGTGCTGCCTGTCTCTTTTGCCTGAATAAGGGGAGAGAATCTCCACCACAAGATCTGGCGCGCCTTCGATGCCACGTGCAGTTATAATGGAGATATTGCTGCGGTGAACCATGAGCAGGTCCGGCTGACGAACCTCCTTTTGGGACAAGATGAGATCAATCGGTGATAGAAAAACGATGTATTCCGACTCACAGCTATTTTTGATTAAAAAAGCCATTTCGCCAGCTATAACCTGATGCTTGGGTGAGGGAGCGGGACTCATCAATTCCAGCACACCGTCTGCCAGCTCATACCGCTTTCCGTCATCGGGTAAGTTGACGTAATCATCGTATGTAGCGGGCTGTTCCCGGATCAGCGGATTTTGCTTGGAGTCTTCGGCTTTCTTATTTTTCATAGTTACACCTCCGCTTTTGCATTTATTTCATGTTCATATTATACTTCATTTGTTTTTAGGAGGGCAACGCTATGACAGCACCAATAGTAGGCAAACTAGCACCAGCCATCAAGCTTCCCGGCACGGGCGGCGAAGAGGTATCTCTCAAGGACTTCAGGGGGAAGAAGGTCGTGCTGTTCTTTTATCCGCAGGATCAGACTCCTACTTGTACCGTAGAGGCTTGCGAGTTTCGTGATTCATTCACTGAGTTCGCAGAGGCGGATACGATCATAATCGGGATAAGCCCGGACTCAGTCTCCTCTCATGAGCGGTTTATCGACAAACAGCAGCTTCCATACTTGTTGTTGGCGGACGAGAAGCTAAAGGCATGTAAAACTTACGACGTATGGCAGCAGAAAAAATTATATGGCAGAGAGTACATGGGTGTAGTGCGCTCTACATTTCTGATTGATCGTAAAGGCAAGCTTGCTGCGGAATGGCGTAATATCCGGATCAAGGGGCATATTGAGAAGGTATTGGAGGCAGTCAGGAAATTGTCTTGAACCATGCCTGCGGATAACGAATAGGAGAATAATTATGGCGCACCGGCACAGGTACAATCAGCCCGGATGCGCCCATTTGTGCCAATCCAAAGATTTGTATCCTGCAAAGGAAATTGGATGTACGTATGGACCGAGGAATTTAAGTACACTTAAACATAACCGAACAGGACGGAGTGGACCTATTTGAATAGAAAAAGCGGTATATTTCTTCGTTTTTTTATTTCCTATTTATTGATCTTGTGCATCCCGACCACGATCGGTGCTTTTGTGTATCAAAAGACAGTACGCATCCTGGAAGAAGAGAGCCAGCATACGAGCTTGATGGTGCTGGAGCACAGCCGTACGACTCTAGATGGTCAGCTGGAGCAGGCGAGGAATTTGGTCAACAGTCTCTCCGTTAATTCCAAAGTGCTGAACCTCCTCGATATCGGGCTGCCTCTCACGGACGACCATTATTACAAGCTGCATGAGCTTATGACAGAGATCGCTTCCTACATTCTGAACAGCGCAACAGTAATCGATTTCAATATTTACTTTAAGCACTCGGATACGACTGTTACCAGCACGACTATTTTTCACGGGGAATCCGATTATGAAGTGTTCCACAAATTCGGAGATTACTCGTATGATCAGTACAAGAAGCTGATCACATCAGCGAAACGGGGATTTCTGCCTCCCATGTCAGCCAAAATCATGAAAACGACTGTTCCTACTATAGCTTACGTAAGTCCATTGCAGCTAAACCGCATTAGCAGCGAGCCATCAGGAGCGATCATCGTCTACCTGAACACTGCCCAGGTGTCCGAGCATTTGACCACTTTGTCTGATCATTTTAATGGTGACGCTTTCATATTTGACGAGAAGGGGCAGGTGATGGCCTCTACCAGCCATGATTCCGAGTTCGCGTATACCTCGCTGCAAAATAAAAGCGCTTCCAAGGGTTACACGTATGCCTCGAATGAGAAGGGGGATTTTTTCATCTCCTATGTAAACTCGGACTCCACTAACTGGAAATTTGTCGCAGTGACACCGAAGAAAGTACTGCTGGCCAAAGCCTACTACATTAAACGGCTAACCATCCTGATCACCGTTATCGTCTTTGTCATCGGAGCACTGGTCGCCTGCTTCCTGGCCTATCGGCAGAGCAAGCCAATTCGTGAGCTGCTTCAGGTCATTCGCAGCAGCGAGCAGTCAGGAGGGACGAGGAACGTGTTCAATGCGATCAAGCACACGATGCTTGACCTGATCTCCAACAAACAGCAGCTGCAGGCTATTGTGGAGCGGCAAACCCCTTTGTTTTATCACGTGTTTTTTGAGAAATTAATTTCGGGCAATTTCAAGAATGAAACCGAAATCGGCACGTTCGCCGAACAGGCGGGTATCAGGCTTGGAGCAGAGCGTTACGTATGGATTATTATCGAGATGCATGAATTTGAAGAAGAGATTACGAACAAGCTGCTGCAGAAGCTGAATTTTGCCAAGTTCGTGTTGGGCAATCTCATGAACGATTTGCTTGGCCAGACTTATTCAACGGTCGATCTGTCGGAGTGGAAGACGGCTTGCCTATACTCCTCATCCCATCCATCCGGAGAGATTATGCAGGAGGAGCTTGGGGCCAAGCTCGAGCAGCTGCTCACCCTCTCGATGAACAAGTTCCAATTCACCTTGAAGATCGCTGTAGGGCAGGAGCACGGGGAATTGATGGAGTCGTGGAAATACTTCCAGGAGACGAAGACCGTACTGGAGCTTGCGTCCGTGAATACGCTGCTGCGAGCTTCGGAGGTCGATTTCTCTTCAGGGCTCTATTATCCGGTAGAATTTGAGATCCAGTTGATTCATGCTTGCAAATCGGGCGATATGGACGGTCTGGAGCGTTTGATGGATATTTTGTATAAGGAAAATTTCGAGAATCGCGTGCTGTCCACCAAGTACCGCAGCTTGCTTCTGCAGGAATTAATCGCTTCTCTGATCAAATTGAACCCGGACACGAAGATCGACTTCGAAAGGGAGGAGAGCTCTCCATTCATTCTGATCCGATCGGCGTTTGCAGGCATCTGCGAAGAGCATGATGAGCGCAAAAAATCACATTATTCCGAGCTCGCCAAACGAATGATCCAGCATGTGCAGGAGCATTATGCCGATCCCAATATGTCGCTTGGCTTTCTTAGCACAATGTACTCCTTGTCCGAGAGTTATATTTCCTTGTTGTTCAAAGAATACGCCGGAGACAATTTCTCCACGGTGCTTGAGGACGTGCGCATCTCCAAGGCACGGGAGTATCTGGATCATTCCACCAAAACCATTCAAGAAATATCACAGCTGACCGGCTACAACAGCGATAAAACGTTCAGAAGGGCGTTCAAGCGTGTGACTGGCGTCCAGCCTACTGCTTACAGAGGACTGAACGACTAGTGTCATTGGCATGGCAAGGTGCATCTGCAATCGGAAGGTACAATGCTTGAAAAGCCTGAATATGGGGTGGATGAACCGATATTGTTCGTATTCATCCCTTAACTCGAATCTTACACTTGGGTTAGTTGACAAATGGGAGGTCGATGCATGGAGCATTTCAGATCAACGGAGCTATGGAGGCATCTGAAAAAAACAAAAGTACTTACATTTATGATGATTCCGGCGCTAGTCTATTTCATTCTGTTTCACTACGTTCCCTTGTACGGGCTGCTGATCGCATTCAAGGATTTCAAGCTGATGGCAGGCAGCAGCTACATGGAGAACGTGCTGCACTCGTCATGGGTTGGATTGGAGCATTTTAAGGATTTCGTGCAAGGTACGAATTTCTGGAGTTTGCTAAGGAACACGCTCCTCCTTAGTCTGTACAGCCTCATCTTCGGGTTTCCCCTGCCGATCCTGTTCGCCCTGCTGTTGAACGAGGTGAAGCATCTGAGGTACAAAAAAATCGTACAAACCGTCAGCTACCTGCCTCACTTCATCTCGATCGTTGCCGTCGTAGGTATGATGAAGCTGCTGCTGTCTCCAGAGAACGGGCTGATCAATCAAGTTCTGGGCAGCTGGTTCGGGCTCGATTTCCACTATTATTTCGGCGATGCGAGCTGGTTTCGATTTTTGTACGTAGGCTCAGGCATTTGGCAGGGACTCGGCTGGGGAGCGGTGATCTACATCGCAGCATTGTCGAAGGTCGATGCGGATATGTATGAGTCCGCGGTATTGGATGGAGCAAGCCGCGTCCAGCAAATGCTGCATATTTCTTTGCCTGCTATTCGGCCAACCATCATGATTCTTCTCATCCTGGAGGTGGGCAGCTTCATGTCGCTAGGCACGGAGAAGATTATCCTGATGTACAGCCCGGCAACCTATGATACCGCCGATGTAATCTCCACATTTGTGTACCGCCGGGGTCTCGTGGATATGCAGTTCAGCTTCGCTACAGCCGTTGGGCTGTTTAATTCACTAATCAATCTGATGTTGCTGCTGTCCGTTAATTATTTGTCCAGGAAATGGACAGAAAACAGCTTGTGGTAGGAGGGCTTTTCGTGGTTCGAGATCATTCTGTTTCATCTAAGGTTCTGGACGCGATTGTCCATCTCACTATGCTGCTTGTATTGCTGGCCTGTCTCATTCCGCTGTTGAACATCCTTGCGTATTCCTTCAGCACGTCCCATGCCGTATCCAAGGGCGGGATTACTCTGTTCCCGAAGGAGCTCTCGATAGCCGGATACAAAGCGATATTCCAGGATGCCCTGATTCCTAGGGCGTTCATGAATTCCATCCTGATCACCGTATCGGGAACGTTCGTGAATGTAGTGCTGACCTTGCTTACCGCTTATCCGCTGTCCAAGGGATATTTGCCTTTCCGCAAGTTCTATATGTTCCTGATCGTAGCTACGATGTTTTTCGGCGGCGGACTTATTCCAACCTTCATCCTGGTGAATTCGCTTGGGCTGTCCAACAGCTATATGGCGCTCATTCTGCCCGGAGCGATCAGCGTATGGAATCTGCTTATCATGATGAGCTTCTTCCGCAGCTTCCCGATCGAACTTGAGGAATCGGCACGGCTGGACGGGGCCGGAGATATTGCGATCATCCTGAGAATCGTCATTCCATTGTCCATGGCACCGATTGCAACGATCGCTTTGTTTTATGCGGTTGGTCATTGGAACTCGTATTTTCAGGCATTGATCTATCTGAGAGATACATCCAAGTATCCGCTGCAGCTCATTCTTCGCGAGATCGTACTCGATCAGCAGATGGCCGCAGACCTGGCGGTCAGAACCGGCAGCGACCAGAGTCCGGTCACAGCCGAGAATGTGAAATATACGACACTGGTCATTTCCATTCTTCCAATGCTGATCGTGTACCCGTATATCCAGAAGTATTTTGTAAAAGGAATCATGATAGGTTCATTAAAAGGGTAGCAAACGCAATTGTCAAAACTTGAGCGGAGGTTATGCATATGGTTGGGAAGAGGCTGAAGGGAATCATTATTATGGCGTCGGTATTGGCAGTCATGACGGCATGCAGCAAGGAAAGCGGCCCTGCTGAGACAGCGAAGCCGGGTACAAAGGCGGGAGAGCGGGCGGTTGTAAAGATTAATGCAGGCACCGAGGTGAGAAAATCGACTTATCCGATTCCGAGTCTCGTGCACAAGCAGATTGAGAAAAATTTCTCAGTGGCATTCGACCCTATCTACACTTGGGTGAATGCAGATACGGAAACAAAGCTGAGCGTCACATTTGCAAGCGGCAATTATCCGGAGGCTCTGCTGCATATCAACAACTTCGATTTTGTCAAAAATTTGGGCAGACAGGGCTATCTGCTGCCAATGAACAAATATCTCGATAAGCTGCCGAACTATACCAAGCTGTTCTCTAAGGAAGAATGGGATATGGTCATGCGGCATTCCGCCAATGAAGACGGCAACCTGTATTTCCTGCCGATCAAAAACTATAGGACGCATTCGATGGCCTGGATTTACAGGAAAGATGTGTTTGATACGATGGGCATGAAGTTCCCAACTACACTAGATGAGCTGTATACCGTATTGAAGCAGTTGAAGGAGAAGTTCCCGAATTCTGTGCCAATGACGAACAGAGGCGGGGTGGATGGGCTGCTCGGGGGGATCAACAATGCTCTTCGCGTAGCTGGAGACATCTATGCCGATCCGGACAAGAACGATGAAATCGTATATGGACCGATGTCTGACAAGTACAGGGAAGGGCTGAAATTCGCCAACAAGCTGTACAAGGAGAACCTGATTGAGAAGGAATTCGCTACCATCACCTACGATCAGTGGCTGGAGCGTCATTATTCGGACAAAACCTACATCGAGTTCAGCTATGGCTCGCGTTCTTCGGACTTCAATCTGGAGAGCAAGGATATCAAGGGCGTGAACTGGAGCTGGGCGGATAAGATGCTGGGGGCGAACGGCAAGCAGGGCTTTTCTGTCCGAGAGCTGCCATTCTTCAGCTACGGACCGGTTCTGACCAACAAAATCAAGGGCGAGGCGCTGGACCGCATGCTGGAATACTTCAACTGGTCAGCCACCACGGAAGGGACCAGACTGCATGAGTGGGGTGTGGAAGGAGAGACTTACACGCTGGACAACGGGGTGCCGAAATTCGTCTCCAGCATTGAGAAAGACCCGAACATGCGTGACAAGCTGCTTGAGTACGGCATGGATTACTTGTTGAATCGCGACCAGGATATGATCAAGTCATCTCCTGGGACGAAGATCGATCTGGAGGTATCCGCAGCATTCGCCAAGACACCTAATGCCAAGCAGTTGTTCTATAACTGGACCGAGGAGCTCGGCAAGCAGCGGACTAAGCTAAAGACTAATATAGACGATCTTAAGCTGCAATATGCGGTGAAATTCGTAATGGGACAATTGAACCCGAATAACGATGCCGATTGGAGCAAGTTCATTAATGATCTTAATAAAGCGGGTGTTGAGCAATACGTAGAGATTCATAAGCAAGCCTTGAAAAAATAACAGGTTGAGCCGTAGCCCGCCTGTTTGTCCAACAGGCGGACTCTCCGTTCAGCATGAAGGAGTGGGAAGTTTGTTAAAATCGATCAATCACTGGAGTTTCCCCAGAACGATGTCTTTGCAGCAGGTGATCGAGCATTGCTCCAAGGCAGGATACGATGCGCTGGAGCTGACGCTTAACAAGCCGGACAGGGTCGGCTTCACAATGGATTCAACGGAAGCGGAGATTCGTGAGGTCGGCCGCATAGCGGCTGAGCATGGCATTCGGCTGCGCAGTCTATCCACCGGCTTGATGGGAGAGAATTCGTTGTCCTCCCCCGATGCTGATGTGCGCGAGAGGGGACGCTCCGTTGTCGTCAAGCAGTTGGAGATCGCCTCTATTCTTGGCCTGGATACGATTCTGACGGTTCCGGCCTACTGCAATGAAGAAGTCACTTACGCGCAATGTTATGAGCGCAGCCAGGCAGAGCTGTCACGTCTTGCGCCAATGGCTGAGCAGGCTGGAGTAAGTATTGGCATTGAGAATGTGTGGAACAAATTTCTGCTGTCTCCCATAGAGATGGCGCGTTATATTGATGAGCTTGGCTCTGGTGCGATCAGGGCTTATTTTGACATCGGCAATGTTATGCTTTTCGGTCATCCGGAGCAGTGGATTGAGATATTGGGTTCGCGTATTTGCAAGGTGCATGCCAAGGACTTCCGCAGAGCGGCCGGTCATTACCATGGCTTTGTACCGCTCCTCTCGGGAGATGTAAGATGGCCGGCAGTGATGAAGGCGCTGAGGGATATCGGTTACGCAGACACGCTGACTGCTGAGATATCTGCCTATGCCCAGAGTCCGCTGCAAGCGGTTTATGATACAGCCCGGCAGTTGGGCGCAATCATCAATGGCGAGCCGGAGTAATGGTTCATGCAACGCAGGAGATTCGAGGGGTCAAGAGTTTAAGAGGGCTTGAGACGCGGGAAAATGCGAGGGTGAAAGAGTTTAAAAGGGCTGGAGAAATGGGAGGATGTCTGGATGGTTAATGTAGCGTTTGTAGGGGCGGGCGGCATCGCCCACACCCACTTCAAGGTGTTGGCGGACAATGAGCATGCCCGGATGGTCGCGGTGTGCGACGTAGTGACTGAGAATGCGCAGAAGGCAGCGCAGGACTACGGCATGAAGGCTTACTCGGATGTGGCGCAGATGCTGGATTCCGAGCGGATCGATGCGTTGTTTCTATGTGTCCCGCCATTTGCCCATGGGGAGCTTGAGGAGATGGCCGCGGAGCGAGGCATTCATCTGATGGTGGAGAAGCCTGTCGGTCTGAGCATGGAGCAGGTGACCCGCAAGGCACAGGCCATTCGCAAGGGCGGAATAATTGCCACGGCCGGGTACTGCCTGCGGTACCACGATGTCGTGGACAAAGCGAGGGAATACCTGAGCAGCAGGGAAATCGGCATGGTGCGGGCCCATCATCTGTGCGGATTCGTTCAAACGCCATGGTGGAGAGTGATGGAGAAGTCCGGGGGACAGTTGGTCGAGCAGGCTACTCATATGGTGGATATGACGCGTTATCTGTGCGGTGATGTGAGCGCTGTTTACGGCCTGATGAATTACAGGATGTTACAGGATAAACCGGGAGCTGATATTCCTTCGCTTGCCTCTGTTGGGCTGGAATTCCTTTCAGGTGCCATCGGTCATATAGATACCGCCTGCATCCAGCCGGATTGGCGCAGCGGAATTGAGGTGCTCGGCCATGATTACCGCCTGACGTTATCCGGCAAGACGTTGACTCTGACGGAGCGCAACCTTACGACCATTCACGAGGGCCAGACGAAGAATGTGTTCAAGGAGCAGGATGACACGTTCATTGAGGCTGTGCGTACAGGGAATTCAGAGCGCCTTCGCTCGACCTACACGGATGCGCTGCACACCCTCGAGGTGTCTCTCGCCGCCTATGAATCGGCAGACAGCGGTCGGAAGATTGCTCTCACAGGGGAGAGGAGAGTGACAGGCTGATGGAGTCTGTACAGGTAAGGAGATTGAAGCACGAAGATATGCCGGAGGCTGTCCGGCTGGCCAATTCGGTCTTCCGCGATGAGGAGCAGACCTCAATGGACGAGGCATTCCGCCAATCGTTCTCAGGTGATCTGGCACAATCCTTCGGGGCCTATACGGGAGGGGAATTGGTCTCCTTCATGGGGCTTGTGCCTGCTGTTATCCGCATTGGTCCTGCTTCAGTCTGTACTTATTTGCTGGGACAGGTGTGTACGCGTGAGGATGCCAGAGGGAATGGCTATGCGGGCATGGTGATGAAGGCGGTTATGGCGCATATCGATCAGGCAGGTGCTGCCCTGCTGCTCGTGTCCGGCTCTCGCTCTTTGTACGAGCGGTTCGGCTGCCTGAATTTCGGTTCAATGGTGCAGACATCCATCGACAGGGAGTGGGCGCTCGCGAGAGCAGCCGTCCGGGAGGAAGGCCTTCGTATTCGCTGGCTGCAAGGCCATGATTGGTTCGAGCTCAAGCGCCTTGCTGATGCAAGGGAGCACCGCTTTGAATACAGCCTATGGGATTTGGCTGACCTTATCGGAGCGCAGTCGCGGGCTAGCTGTATGAAGCATATCCATCATGTCTTGGTTGCGGAGCGCGATGGTGATGGGGCAGATGGCAGACTGGCCGCATTCTTGGTCTATACGGTGCCCGAAGAGGGAAGGCTGCCCAAGCGAAAAAGGATTCCGCAGGCCGTCGAGTGGGCAGGGGAGCCGCAGGCTGTAGCACAGCTGTTCGCACAGGCGATGCTGGAGCATGGCTTCGAAGCTTTGCATGTCCCGATCCCCGAGCACGAGAAGCCGCTTGTAGAGCATATGAACGGCGCATCGCAGGAGGTGCAGCCTTATCCTGCGACTCTGCATATCGTAGAGCCCGAGCGGTTGCTGAGACAGGTTGAGCCTTATGTACGAATGGTGACGGGAGACGGACTGCCTGAGGACTTTCATGCGGCTCGAGGAGAGGACTACAGTGTACGGCTGGGTGGCCGGGGTCTGGAGTACACACTTAGCGCCGGTGAGTTCATCGATATGCTGTTCACTCCGTCGGCTGTCAGCCATCCGGCTGCTGCCATCTTCGTAGGCGGTGAGCGTGCGCGTCTGTCCCTTCCCCTGCCCAGCCCGCATGGATTGTTATATGTTTAAGCATGGACAGGGAGGAAGATAGAGATGAAGCAGAGTGATAAGGCTGTATCCCGCTCGTTTGAGCTTAGATATTTCAGTGATGATCCGGCGGCGAACGGCGAGACGGATTTCAAGGGTCCGACGGCCGTATTCGATACGGAAGCGCGAATCGAATATTTGCGCCACTATGCGAGGAGTGCCCGGGAGTTCTTCGATAATCCGGGTTGGGACCGGCAGGTCGTCACCGATGCGGAGGTGGAGGCGGCTCATCGTGTCATCAAGGCCCAACCGCTGCCTTCCGTCCGACGGCGGATACAGTTGGAGGATTGGAAGTGGGCTGGCGGAGATGAGACAAAGGCAGCCG
>JARBUQ010000527.1 GCA_029239545.1 Paenibacillus sp. | reverse complement strand
TCAGGGCGTCATTGCTTTTTATGAAACGGAGAGTCATGAGGTAGTGGACCGTGAAGGACGAATTACTGATGCTGAAGGTGTTAGTATATCGCTGTCGCTTGTAGTATGCCGATGCTTCTCAGAGCTGAATGCAGAGCAAATTTCTCAGGAAGCAGCCAAGCTCAAGAAGCAGGCCAAGGCGTATAAAGGAAGTATATATCTTTATAAACATCTGAATGAGAACGGCAGCATTGCCGAGGTCGAGGCAGCACTAAGTTTGGCCGTCGAATAGGTCTCTCAATTGATGGAACTGACGAATAACGACAATTTTCTTTTTCCCGACCTTGCGTTGGGTTATTTTTTTGGAATTATGCTTGTTCAGCCATATGGCATTCATCCCGCATTTCAAAGCCCCTGCAATATCGTTGCTCCAGGAATCTCCTACCATAGCAGCATGTGCCGGCTCGGTTGAGGTGGCTTTTAGGGCCTGCATAAAAATAGCGGAATCAGGCTTGCGGTATTCTCCCTTCTTGGAGGTGAAAATGCGCTCGCGCGGCAATTCTGCTGACAGTCCGAATCGTTCGATCATCTCCTCCTGAACATCTTTGCTTCCATTGCTTATTATGCCTAGCTGATAATGCTTGGCAAGCTCACGCACCGTTTCGGCAGTATGAGGGAACAAGACAGCATATTGACGCTGTTGTTTCTTCATTTCACGAAAAAAGGACTGTACGAACGCATCGTTAACCGCGAATGGGTAGTGCTTTAAAGACGCTTTTAAGCACATTTTTCGTATTTCGTTAATTGCAGCATTCGGGCTGCCGCTTGAGGAAGGTTTGATTTTCTTTTTTCGCTTCTGCCACTCTGCCAAATACAGCTCAACCGCTTTCTCAGGAGTAGCCTCTTGTTCGTCTGATTCCCATCTGCCTGTAAAATCAACCAATATATTTCTGAAACATTGGTCGAAGGAGCGCTCCGGGTCAATCATCGTATTATTCATATCGAGGAAAATGGTGCGTACAGTTGATGGAATTAAACTTTTTTTCATGCTGTCTACCTCTCTTCGTGATCCTTCACTATTGGCTGATTGCTATCCTTCATGTATATGATGCCTGTGTCTGTAATATGAAACCTCGTTTGAACACCGTTCAACAAGAGAACTCGTTTTACGGTTCTGAAAGCTTTGTGCTATGATGGAACAAGGACTGTATATAATGAGGTGGATCCATGAACAAATTGATTATTATTGACGGGAATAGCGTTGCCTATCGTGCATTTTTTGCTTTGCCGTTGCTGAGCAATTCATCTGGATTGCATACCAATGCCGTATTCGGGTTTACTACCATGCTGCTTAAATTAATGGAAGAAGAGAAGCCTACCCATTTTTTGGTCGCCTTTGACGCTGGTAAAATTACGTTTAGACATAAAGGCTATGAGCAGTATAAAGGAGGGCGTGCCAAGACACCCCCGGAGCTCTCCGAGCAATTCCCGGTAGTGAAAGATTTGCTGAGGTCTTTCGGTATATCCCAATTCGAGATCGAAGGCTACGAAGCTGACGATATTATCGGGACGATGACAAGATTGGCAGATGAGAACCAGTTCCCTGTAGTCATCGTTTCAGGCGATAAGGATATGCTTCAGCTGTCTTCAGAGTATGTGACCGTAGCGATTACTCGCAAAGGCGTTAGTGAAGTAGAGCGTTTCACACCTGAGCATATCCAGGAAACGTATGGACTTAAGCCGCATCAGATCATTGATCTCAAAGGGTTGATGGGGGATGCCTCTGATAATATTCCTGGTATTCCCGGAGTTGGGGAGAAGACTGCCTTGAAGCTGCTCCACCAATACGGAAGCGTTGAAGGGGTTCTTGCTGCTGTGGGCGAAATACCTGGCAAGATGCAGGAAAAGATTCGTGAGCATGCAGACAGCGCCACGATGAGCAAGGATCTCGCTACGATTTATCGCGAGGTTCCACTTGACCTTCCATGGGAGGGCTTGAAGTATGAAGGATATGATCCGCAGCTGTTAGGCGATATGTTCCGCAAGCTCGAGTTCAAATCTTTGCTGGACAAGCTGGAGCTTCCCGCATCGCAGCAATCCAGTGAACCTAAGGAGCAGCTTGTGACTTCCATACTGGATGCAGCAGGCTTGCCGGCATTCGTGGAGAAGCTAAGCAAGAATGAGGTAGAAACACTGCATGTGGAGGTTATTGGAGAGAATCCCCATATTGCCAGTGTAATAGGTTTATCCTTCTATTCGGAGGAGAGCTGCTACTACATCTCGCTTGAGCTGCTTAAGACAGAAGCTGCAGAGCCTGTTCGCGCATGGTTAGCCGACGGTAATGAGCCTAAATCGGTCTACGATATGCATCGCGCGGAGATTGCCCTGAGCCGACATAATATAGATCTGCAGGGAGTGAGCTTCGATATTCTTATCGCTGCCTACTTGCTCGATCCTACGGAATCCAATCATACGCTGAACGCCCTGGCACGGCGCTATGGGCTGCCTGGGATTGCAGCCGATGAGGATGTGTTCGGCAAGGGTGCGAAGTTCAAGCTGCCAGAGGTCGCTGAGCTAAGTGAGCAGCTATGCCGCAAAACAACAGTTATTCATCGACTAGTCCCTCTCCTTCGCCATGATCTGGAGAACAATGAGATGAATCAACTGTATTACGAGCTGGAAAAGCCGCTGGCTTGTGTTCTGGCAAGTATGGAGAAATTGGGTATTTCCGTAGATTCGGAAGGGCTTCGCAAGCTGGGTGGAGAGCTCGCCAAATCGATCGAAAAGCTTGTTACTACGATCTACGATCTGGCCGGAATCGAGTTCAATATTAATTCTCCCAAGCAATTGGGCGATATTCTGTTCGACAAGCTGCAGCTCCCAGTAATCAAAAAGACGAAGACAGGGTATTCCACAGATGCCGAGGTGCTGGAGAAGCTGGCGCCTTACCATGAAATCGTAACGAGCCTGCTCCATTACCGACAATTGGCGAAGCTGCAGTCTACCTATGTCGAAGGTCTGCTGAAGGAAATCCGCCCTGAGTCTGGGAAGGTCCATACCTATTATCAGCAAACAATCGCGGCAACCGGACGACTTAGTAGCCAGTTTCCTAATTT
>JARBUQ010000526.1 GCA_029239545.1 Paenibacillus sp. | reverse complement strand
TTCGTTTCTTCACTAGCGGGTCAGCTTCCAGGCAAAAACCTCCATCGGCGTTCATTTTATTGCCAAAAGGCAAATAAATGAACATCGGACCCCGAATCAGCCGATTTTAGTTGCAGAACTGCAACTAATTCCCGCTACTCGATCCCCGAATCGACTCTCTTGCCTGTTTAATTGCTTTTTTGCAATTAATCCGGCCTCACTAGTCGGGTCAACTCGATTTAATTGCTTTTTTGCAGCTAATTCCCCCGACAAGGAACCGAAAACAGGAGAATCCCCTTCGATCTTCCCCTCAGAATCTTATACTTGCTAATTTGACCAGAACAAAAACGTTCCGCCCGCATTGCTGCGAGACGGAACGTTTTCATGCTGAACAGCTACAGGATGTCCTCGATCACTTCGATGCCGCAGTTCTCGAACACATTCCACACGATTAGATGCCATGTGCGGTTTGGTGTTTGGTATTCGTTTGCTGCGTGTGGAGCTCTTTCCCCTTGCGGCGTTGAGATTTAATCCAGCTCAAATCCCTGCTCTTCCAGATAGTCCTTCAAGTAGGCACGCTGCCTTCTCCTGAACTTATCGACCATCTCTGCCGACCAGGTCGTATTCCGCTTCCCTTGTGTCCGCTCGATATAATACTCGCGGATACGCTGATCATACTCTTCAATTCCTTCAACTACTTGCTTAGGTGTTTGGTAAGCATTCTCGTGATAAATGGCGTCTAAGCTTAATCTTGGCTTCACGGACGGATCTTGATCCGGATAGCCAATGCACATCCCGAATACAGGGTATACAAGCTCCGGCAGCTGCAGCAATCTGGACACTTCACGAAGATCATTGCGAATGCCTCCAATATAAACTACGCCAAGCCCCATTGCTTCTGCGGCTGCGGCGGCATTCTGGGCGGCAAGTGCCGTATCCACGGAAGCTACGAGAAAGTTCTCCATACCGCCCGATACCATCTCAGCCTCGTTCTGCTCATTAGCCAGCTTGTTTCGGTACAGATCCGCACACCAGACCAGGAAGAGCGGACATTGGCCTACATGCTGCTGGTTGCCGGTTACGACTTGTATCCCGATCCGTATGTCCGGATCTATTACCCGAATGACGCTATAGGCTTGAACATTGCTGGATGTTGACGCCATCTGGGCGGAGTGGAGAATCGCCTCAATCTGTTCCATAGATAACGTGTCGGGCTTGAATTTGCGTATGGATCGATGGGCTTGAAGACTAAACACAAGCTCGTTCACATTTATCCCTCCAAATTCCTTCTATAATAAAGAATGCATCTTGTTACAAAGATCATTTGGATACTTTATACATACCAGTCGAAGTTTGCGGAGAGATAGCGAGTATTTGCGACTCGGATGCCCAACGTATCCATGAATTGGTTGCGGTGTCGTATACATAATAGCCTTCCTCCGTTGAAGCGACCGGTTGAATACCTGCTATCTGAATGAATCCAGGAGCTCGCGGTGCCTCAACTGGCCCCTCCTGGCTGTAATTCCAAATCCACAGTCTCTGGTAAGCTTGCTCGTCAGGTTTCTTAGACCAGTAGTCCTCAAGGAGTAGAACGATGGTATCATCCGCATATTGCACCTGTCCGGGAAGTACCGACTTGCCGCCTTCTCTGCTCTCATAAATCGTTATGGGGCGTCCTTCCTCCTGGGTAGTTGTGCGAAAAACTCCTCGCTGTAAAGGATAAACAGTCATTCTATGAGCCATAAAGCCGTTACTCGTACCGATAATAGCTGAGCGCAATTGTTCGAATATGGCGGGTTCGGCAAGCCCATTGTACACGTAGGTATTTACCACAACTTGGTCTTTATGATCTTCTGTTTCTTCATACTTATGTGTCAAAACATGGAGCTGTCCGGTAATTCTATCATAGGTGACGGAATGATAACCGCCTTCCTCCCCTTCCCGATTCATTAGGCTTCGCCGCTCCCCTGTTGAGATTGTATATTCATAAATGTTGGCATAATCCGCATATAGAATCCGATTGTCATCCACCCATTGGACAGGTGAGCCTCGATGCATAATATTAAGGTATACGGGGGCTTCTATAAAAACAGGTGCACGACCAGACTCTTCCAAAACAAGCGCATAATACATTCCATCCCCATCACCGTCGGGACGTCCGATTGCCACCGTGCCTATATAACGACTCCGATCTGGGGAGAATATAATCGTTTCGTATAACGTATCCCGCGGAGACCATCCCAATCGTTCTCCCGTTCGTATATCCTTCCACTCACCGTTCCGGACACGATAAATGCTTAGCGACCAGTCATGAGCTGCCGTATAGTTGCCTCGGAGCGAGCGAAATACCATGAGGTCCACTCCACTTTCACCAACCCGTTCTGCCGCATCCTCAGTGGGACGTTCAACAAGCTCCAATCGGTAACGTCGTTTATCCAACCATTCTCCCTTAGGCATAGCTGCAAACGCAGTTTGATCCATATCCTCCGAAAATAACAACGTTAACTGCTTCTCACGATCAGATACTAACACAGCCCGCGAACCTGCAAACAGCTCTGGCGATCCATCCAGCACGATCGATTCGTCTTTCCATTCCGAGGTGTCAACAGTTATGCCAAGCGGTTCTCCTTTCACAATTCGGATAGGCGGAAGATTTCCAAGATTGAGGGTAACCTCATCGTCCATTTCACTGAACCTCAGTACTGCTCCCATCTCATCTATAGTCAGCTTGGTCTGTGCCCGTCCCTCTATTGTCATGTCAGCAAGCAATTGTTCCTTCCGATTCTGATCACGTTTATCCATGTCCAGCCGGATAATGAACTCGTCCATATGACGAATGATCGAATAAGGCTCATCCGATAATTCACCTTTGCCGAGAGTGCGGAACGTATAACTTATCCTGTCATTGCTTTGCCCAAAAGACAGCTGCAGCAAGGAGCCCCGCAAATCAGGTGGTGGATCAACCATAGTCGTAGAAGGAGTTGGAGTAAGGGTTGAAGTTGGAATAGGAGTAAGAGTAGAGACACTAACCTCATCCCGACAGCCAATCAGCAGAAGTACACTAACCAATCCAATGAACAAACAAACCATACGACGCATAAGCGACCTCCCCATTTAATCTGTTCAGGACAAGAGATG
>JARBUQ010000525.1 GCA_029239545.1 Paenibacillus sp. | reverse complement strand
GAGGCGTGAACTGCTCGAATTCGTCTCGAACCGCTTCGAAATTCACAACAGAGCGTGTTTCGTAGCCGAATTTATGCAAATGCTCCTCCAGCAAGCTGACAATGCGTCTATCGTCCTCAACAATGAATATACGAAACATAGGGGTGCAGTCTCCTTATTAAGGAAGTGAAACAATCTTCATTAGTTTATCATGTCTGTCCAGCACGCTATAATAGAACAATAACGCAATCACGAGGATATGCCAAATCGGAGGGATTAGACAATGAATAAGGAACGTGATTCCTACATCAAGGTGCAAGCGGATACAATGAGGGGGCTCGTTGCTGAGCTTGCACAGAAGGTGGGCATGCCTGGGGATAAGGCTGAATTTCTGGCTGAGCGGTTAGTGGCCAATGACCTGCGCGGTGTATTCAGCCATGGCTCCAAGCAAATTATCGATTATACCCGTCACATCCGCAATGGGCTTATTAATGCGAATCCACAGATTCGCGTGTCGAACGAAGCAGCTTCAACAGTTGTGGTAGATGGTGATGGAGGTCTCGGTTATTACGCAGCCGTCCGCGGTGTGGAGGAGGTCGTTGGCCGAGCTCGCGAGCAGGGCATTGCGGCTGTAGTGACGCGCAATCACGGACATATCGGCGCCGCTGGAATTTATGCGAGAATGCTGGCTGAGCATGATCTTGCGGGGTATGTTACTTCCGGTCATCAGCTCAATCTGAAGTCCGAGGACTCGATTATGGCAGCCGCTGGCGGCTCGCCTATGTCCTTCGCCGTTCCATCGGGGCAGGAGGTTCCGATGGTGCTTGATTTTGGCGCCATGCATGATCTGTATGCAGGCTCACCGCATGTGCACGAGCTGTTCAAGCTGGCTCCGGGACTGGTGTTCCGCAGTATGGGGCTGGGCTTCATGTGCCAAGCCTTGGGCGGTTTCCTCGCGGGCGTTCCCCTGCAGGAAGAGCGCGCAGTAGGCCGGCGTTACGCTGGAGCGGATCAAGGCTCCCTGATCATTGCGTTGGATATTAATCGTTTCCTGCCGCTCGAGCAGTTCAAATCCGAGATGGATGCCTACATGCGGGTTACTCGAACGATGCAGCCAATGCCGGGGTATGAGCAAGCAACCTTGCCAGGAGTGCTTGAGGTGCAGCGTGAGCATGATTTCGGCCTGTCCGGCATTCCAGTGGACGAGAAGCATCGGCAGATGCTGACTGAAGCGGCAGCTGAATGTGATGTGTTGCTGCCATTCTAGATGATCGCTGCCCCAAGGATTAACTCTGTATGTTCTGTCTGCACTAATTTTTCGCTTAAGAAATCATAGTAGGTCAACCGAAGCAACCGAAGATTCCAGTACAACCTATATATCCGGAGGAGTGTAAGCCATCCTATGAATGTCCCTTTATTGTTCGGTCCTTACGGAAGCGCCAACCTGCCCTTGCATGTAAGCGAGTACGGCGTCAGTGCAGTATGGTTCCATGGATTTAATGAACAGTCCTTCTCCGATTGTGAGGAGCGGAAGCTTGCGCCCTGTGTGGAATTCAAAACATTCCGAGCTGATTTCAGTAAATACCCCGAGCTTATTCCGATTGGAATAGATGGCAAGCCAATACGATATGGCCGTCTGGTGCAGGGCATTTGCTTGTCACGCAAAGAATATTTGGCCGAGATTGAACAGAACCTTATCAGCGGACTTAAGCAGTTCAAGCCAAGAGGAGTCTGGCTGGATTATTTGACCTACGCAGGTTGGTTTGAGACACCGGAACCGGATCTGCAGGAGAGCTGCTTCTGTGCAGATTGCATAGAAGATTTCTGTCAGGGCACAGGTGTAGATGCGGTAACGCCGGGAGAAATCTTGTCCACCTATGCAGAAGAATGGAAGGTGCACAAATGCCGGAAGATCGCAGACTATGGTCGCCATTATGCGGCCATAATCAAGCGGACGCTGCCTGACGGTATAGTGGGAGCCTATATGTGCCCTTGGACACCTGAGCAGTTCGATGGTGCGTTAACGCGGATTTTTGCCCAGGATTATGACCAGTTAGCTGATGCTATCGATGTGTTCACCCCGTTAATCTATACCGCCAAGAGTGGGCAGAGCGCGCAGTGGGGGAGAGAGTGGTTGAGTCGCTCACCGGAATTTGTGCCTGCGTCCAGCAAGGTACAACTCATTCTGGATGCGAAGGATTACCCAGACAGTTGCACCGAGACCGCTGCCTCGCCTGTCCCCTCATGGGGACTTCAGCTATTCGCCGGAGCTCCTTTGTTCCAGGACCCGGTTCAGTCGAGAGCGTTCCAGATGACCGTTGAAGCGATCCGCAATCGAATCGGAGTATAGGATTCAATGATCAAGGAGTTTGCCAATATGAAAATCGTTATTACCGATATTCAAAAAGATCATGATACGATTTCAGTACTTTATACGTCGGAGTATGGGAGCGGTAGAGCAATATGGATGAGCATTGAACCCGATATTCGGAAAGAGTATTTTGTCGAGATCGATATACCTGAAATAGTACAATGGGGTTTAGAAATTACTTTATCTGAACAGAAACTATACAGTCTGAAAACTACAGGGGATGTGACTTGGATTAATGGGTTGTTAGAATCGGTAGAGGAAGATGGCGTTATAACAATGAGACTAGGACAAAGTATTTTATTAGTTGAATCGACAGGAGAACCTTTATCTTGCGGCAAGTTTGTTGAATTAAAAGCAAACAAAATGCTGCTCTTTGACAGTAACATATAAATGTGGTTCCAAACCACAATATAACTCACAAACACGCTGTGGTTTTCTTTGTTTTTGTCAGCCAAGAGAAAACTGAGATTCCAAAGGCTATCGATCTTATTGTTGAAAAATCAAACATTTATCCTCAAAAACAAGTGCTTGTTATTTAGCAGGAAAGAGGAACGGATGTCTTATGCGGACACACGTTCCGTCCCGTCCAGATTCATGTATTGGGAGTTTTGGCGGACACACGGAGGCTGTCGATTAACTGTCCATAACTTCGGAAATCTGCGAGAGACCGCAACATGTATGCGAAAAATCATATAGAATGAGCGGCGTCCCCATCGAATCCGTCGATTCTGTTCGAAATTTCATACACAAAACGCGATTTGCGCCCAGA
>JARBUQ010000524.1 GCA_029239545.1 Paenibacillus sp. | reverse complement strand
CAGCACAAGGCAATCCGAGCCATCAACGGCCTCCTCTAACGTCTCCACCCTGCCTTCAACCTCCTGCTTCACAAAAGGGTCGAACAGCTTCAAGGCGTATCCCTTCTCTCGCAAACTTTGGTTAATAGCAAGAGAAGGACTGTCTCGCGTATCGTCAATATTGGCTTTAAACGACAGGCCGAATAAAGTAATAACCGGCTGCTTAAGCGAGCTTACGATTGACTCTATTCGGGTCACCATATGACCGGGTGTAGCCGTGTTGATCGACCTGGCCAGTGCGATTAGCTGAGCCTGCTCTGGCGCACTATTCACTATGAACCAGGGGTCCACCGCTATACAATGACCGCCGACCCCTGGTCCGGGCTGATGAATATTGACTCTTGGATGGGTGTTAGCGAGCCGAATAGCTTCCCACACGTTAAAGCTGAGCTTCTCTGCGATTCGCGCCAATTCATTGGCATACGCAATATTCACATCTCTATAGGTGTTCTCCATTAATTTGATCATTTCCGCAGTCGCAGCATCTGTCTCATGGATGATTCCTTTTACAAAACGCTTATACAGTTGAACCGCCATTCGGGTTGACTCCTCATTAATTCCCCCGATAATCCGGTTGTTGTCTACAAGCTCCTTCAATATTTGCCCGGGTAGTACACGTTCCGGCGAATGTGCAACGAATAATTCCTCACCGATAAGAAGCTTGGTCTGTCGGAGAATCGGGAGCACTGATTCTTCTACTGTTCCTGGTGGAACGGTAGATTCCAGAATAACTAGATCGCCTTTCTTCAAATAGGGAATAAGCGAGCTCACTGCCGCTTTGACATATTCCAGGTTCGGCGAATGATCGGCCTCCATAGGCGTTTGCACACTAATGATGAACGCATCTGAGCTCTCTGGCTGAGTAGAGAAAGTCAAATACCCTTTTGTCATAGCCGCTATCATAGCTTCCTTTAACCCTGGCTCGTGCAGATGCAGTTCCCGTCCGTTCAAGGTATTTACTACTGTTGGATTAATATCCACACCATGAACATGTATTTCATTCACAGCCATAATAACGGATGTTGGAAGTCCAATATATCCCAAGCCGATGATACATACCTTCACAACCACACACCCTCCTCAACTCACACAAGGATATCTAATCCTCTATTCCACAATTGGTAGATGCACCGCACATGCTAAAATGTCGGTCTAAAGTTAAAATATGCTTGTTCAACAAAGTTGGGAAGGGCGTAAAAACAAAAAGACTGCTCATAGTGAGCAGTCTCGGAAAGCTATATTCTATTAATTGGGCAATGATTAGACGGCTTGACTGCGTGCGTTTTTCTGAATCAGCGAAATCTGCCCGGAATGAATACCCGTATGATACATAAGTCTGCCTACGGCTTCAAGCGGCGTCGATGCACCTATGGACGACTCCACGCTCTTATGCCATGCCTCCTCTGGAAGCTCGCGCATCGCTGCGATGAGATGCTCGTTGGAAGCGGTCAGCAGTTCCACCAACTCTGCCAAATTCGTGAAGGAGGTTTGGCTTTGACTTCCCTTCTCTTCACGCCTTGCCTTTATTTCCTCCGGCATACTCTTTCCGAAGAACCATTCCGCGAACATATACTCCACTTCCGCATTATGATGCAGCATTGAACCTATGGATGAGGAACCCATATGTAAACTCAGATCCTGTTCCGGCAATGCCTTCACAGTTTTGTGAAATCGCCCTTGAATGGCCTGCCATATCGGCAATACAGTAGAAAAAGTCATATGAGATTATCTCCTTCGCGATTAAAGAATTGAGGCTGTCTATTTGTTCACAGATTCCTTCTTCTTATCCACTACAACGTGATTGAATAGATTCGCTTCCAGATCCAGATCAAAGGCTAAGCCGAAGCCGACGACATAACGACCTTGCAGTGGAGTCATCTCGAACAGTGAGAAATCGAGTCCCCTCAGCAAATCAACCATCTTGGCTCCATGATGAGTATTGAACAGCTCGAAGATATCATCATGTCCATCATTGCCGATGTTCTCCGAGGTACAGCTCCAGCGTACTCGTTCTGTGGCGAATTTGTTGTTCGTTGCGGATTCATCTGCTATAAGCAGCACATCGACATACTCATTATTTTCCATATATCTGTAGTGGTCCGCGATCTGGCTAATGTAAATATACAGCTTCCCGTCTTTTTTCACGAAAGGCGCATAACTGATGAATGGTTTACCTTCATCGTCAATTAAGCTTAAGATAAGGTTTTTCCGATTCTCAATAAACTGCAAATAGTTTTCCTTGTTTTTCTCGACATCAACCGGTTTCTTCATTTTGACTCCTCCTTGGACTGGCAAGTAGTTGCTTACGCTATTTAATAGTACTTAACAAATGAATGCGAGGTTTCTTCTCGCCCGGCACATATTGAATTTCTGCATCCATCCGGTACACTTGGCGGATCATGTCTGTCGTCATAACTTGGCTGGGTGTTCCGTTCATTGCCTTCTCCCCTGCTTGCACGACTACGATGCTATCGCTATAACTGGCGGCTTGATTGAGATCATGCAGCACCATCATTATAGTCATGCCCATATCCTGGTTAAGCTCACGAACAAGCTCGAGCACTTCATGCTGGTGGGAAATATCCAGGTACGTTGTGGGTTCGTCAAGCAGCAGAATCTTGGGGCGCTGGGCAAGCGCCATAGCGATCCAGGCACGCTGCGATTCCCCGCCAGACAGCGAAGCGACGGTCCGATCCTTATAGGCAGTCAGATGGGTCTTTTCCAGCGCCCAGTGGACAATCTCCATATCGCCATGATCCAATTTCTCGTACCACTTTTTATGCGGATATCTGCCATAAGAGACAAGATCAACGACAGTCATATCATTCGGCGCTTGATTTTTTTGACTGAGCATGCACATTTTGCGGGCAATTTGTTTGGAACTCATGGATTTCAAATCCGTGCCTTCGAGCATCACCGTACCTGTGTGGTAAGGAATAAGCCGTGATACCGCTTTGAGCAATGTCGATTTGCCTGAGCCGTTAGGACCAATTATGGATACGACCTCCCCTTGAGAGACCGAGAAGGAGAAGTTGTTAATTACTCCTTCTCATCAGGTACAGAAAATAAGGGGCGCCAACAACGGCCATAAGAATTCCAGCGGGAATATCCAAGGGTGCGAACAAGGTGCGTCCGCCTGTATCCGCAATCAACAGCACAAGTGCTCCGAGCACCATACTCATCGGCAATAAATATTTGTAGTCGGAGCCAACCAGCAGTCTGGCCATATGAGGTACAACGAGTCCGACAAACCCGATCATCCCGATAGCGGCTACGGAAACAGCAGACAGGAATACAGCTAATAAGGAAAGCAAGATCCGAATTCGGTTAGTGTTCTCACCCAGATTAGACGCGACCTGATCTCCGAGCCGGATAATATTCGCCTTGCGGATGGCAAAAAACGATAAAATCCAACCCACAATAGCATAGGGGAAAATCATAAACAAGGCACTATTGCCTTTGGCCGCAAGACTCCCGTTAAGCCATTGGACTGCGGCAGGAAGCCTGTCACTGTACATAATGGTCAAATATCCGATAATTCCTCCGCACAAGGCGTTCACGGCTACCCCGGATAAAATGATTGTAATCGGTGTGATTCCGTTGCGTCTCCAGGCCAGTGCATAAACGATTGAGGCAGCGATTACCCCGCCAATAAAAGCAGCGATCGGAATCAATTGAGTATACTCCGGGACGGCAAGCATAATGACCAATACGCAGGCAGCAGCCCCGCTCGTCACACCCGTCAAGCCCGGATCAGCAAGCGGATTGCCCATTACAGCTTGTAATAGTGCTCCGGAAATCGCAATATTCGCACCAATGATCATGGCCAACAGCACACGCGGCAATCGAATATCCCATATGATCGTGTCATGCACCGCTTTGGAAGGCGAGCCGAAAATCGTTTTTAATATATCCGGTATAGAGATGGACACACTGCCTAACCCAATGGCGATTAACGCGGCTGCGATCACAAGGATGAAAGTGAGTACAACAATGGACCAGCTTCGAGATCTACTTATCACCTGTTGTCGCCTCTTTTATTTATAGAAATAGTTTGCGATTTGTGCCAGTGCCTGATCCACATTGGTTATTGAGGTTACACCGAAAATGCTGTAGTCCAAAATATGAATTTTATTGTTTTTGTGCGCAGACAGCTTAGTCCAAGCTTCATTCTTTTGTACTTCTTTATTAAACTTTTCTACCGTACCGCCATGATCTCCTGATGCCAATACAAGAATAATGTCCGGATCAGCTGCTACAACATTCTCCATGTTGATTGCCGAGTATGTAGCCGTTACTTTCAAAGCAGAAGTGGCTATATTATCAGCCCCAAGCTTTTTCACCAGACTGCCCAGATACGATTTGTCGTTCATTACCATGAAGGAATCAGTCGTTCCGATCATCAGCATGACGCTTGGCAGCTTCTTCCCTTTGGCTAGTTTAATCAGTTCATTTTCTTTGTCCAGAATCTTGGTCAGTACTTTGTTCATTTCTTCTGTTTTATTAAAATAGGTTCCGAGTGCCTTAAAGCTTAATTTCAAGTCTTCGAATGAATCTGTCCTCAAGTAGGCTCTCCCCATCTTGATGTCTGCCAAAGTTTTGTCCATTGTGCTTCTGAGCGATTCTGCACCGAGAAACAAATCCGGTTCAAGACTGGTTACAATCTCAAGGTCCGGCGCCATGGCAGACCCAATCCGTTTGACCTTCTCAAAAGCTGCCGGAAGCGCATTAGTAGAGGTCGGTACTCCAACAGGCGTAATTCCCAAGAGATGGAGCATTTCTGCCAATGGTACAGATGTCGTTACGATCTTGGTTGGCACCTTTTCCGGGAACTGCTTGATCGCTTCGGCTAGTGCGGCTTTATCAACCCCATCGTTTGCCAGAGTGAACACCTTGTCGGGATCAGCAGTTGGGCTTGCTGTAGCCGCTGGAGTTGCTGAAGCATTTGGAGTAGCTGTTGCTGAATTGTTCTTGGACGAATTGTCCTCAGTACTGGACGAACATGCTGTCATTACTAATAGTGCTGTAAGTATTAATAGTGCACAAAACTTTTTCTCAAAACAATTGCCCCCCGAGCTTATGATTTTAATAATCATTATCATTGATTATGATAATCACTATCACTAATAGGAGATGTTATCACATCATCTTATGTAAAGCAATATGAAAAAAAGCTTATAAAATAAGCTTTTTTCATTATTTTGATTGTCTACTCTTGATTCTGACAGAAATCTCTAGGACAGCTTAGAAATAAGGGAATCCTCTCGATCTTTTCGAATGAGTACCCAATCCATCACCTCTTGCTGATTCGTCAAGAACCGCTGCTTGCCATACTGCTCCTCAAATCCGGATTTTCTCAACATTTCTCTTGGCTGATGCTGGATGCCGACAATCAGAACCTCTCCATTCCGCAGCAAACGGTTGATGACCATTGACAAAGTTGCTTCACCCGTGCTGTCCATGAAAGGCACCTTGCTCATCTCGAGCAGCAGCAGCGACTGCTTGTGAATAAGCGCTTCCCTGCACGCCTGCTCAAACTTGGTTGCCGTGCCGAAGAACAACGCCCCGTCAATATGCACGATTGCCACTTGTGGACCAGCATCAGCCGAAGCGGTTGCCGTTACAGCAATATGACTCATTCGTCTGACAAAGAAAATAACTGCCAACACCAGACCTGCCTCAACCGCAGTTGTCAAATCAGTCATTACCGTAAGTACAAACGTAACAAGAAGTACAATCGAGTCACTCGTTCTCATTCTGACAATATGACCGAATTCCTTGCGCTCGCTCATGTTCCAGGCTACAACCATCAAGATCGGGGCCATTGCTGCCAGAGGAATATTGGATGCATATGGTGCAAAGAGTATCAGGATGGCTAAAACGACAAGACTATGAACCAGGCCTGCAATCGGGCTGGCCGCCCCGCTCTTGATATTCGTCGCGGTCCGCGCAATCGCTCCGGTGGCTGGAATGCCGCCGAATAACGGCGCGGCAATATTGGCGATCCCTTGTGCGATCAGCTCTCGCTTGCTATTATGGCGGTCACCGGTCATCCCGTCCGCAACTACTGCCGACAGGAGCGATTCAATTCCGCCAAGCAGCGCTATGATCAGAGCAGGCTGCAGCAGGTAGCTGATCTTCTCCCATGTAATATCGGGAAGATTCAAGCCCGGAATGGTGCTGGGTATAGCTCCGTAGGTGGAACCAATCGTGGCAATGTCTCCATCGAACAACCAGATCGCTAGTACCGTGGAGACGACCAGGCCTATGAGCGATCCGGGGATTTTGGGAAGCAGCTTAGGCGTTATTAGAGCTACTCCCAAACAAACAACGGAGGTCACCACACTATATGGGTTGATAGTCGATACATGCATGAACAGCTCTTTCATATTGGCTACAAAGTGCTCATGCTTCTCAATACCGCTCAGTCCAAGGAAGTTTGCTATTTGCCCTGTGAAAATAATGACGGCTATTCCTGCTGTAAACCCGATCGTCACAGGTCGTGGTATGAATTTGATCAGGGCTC
>JARBUQ010000523.1 GCA_029239545.1 Paenibacillus sp. | reverse complement strand
CAAACCGTTCATTCTCGACTGCCAGTTGCTCTGCGTGCTCCAGCAAAATGTCCCAGGTCCAGCTGCTGTCAGGCTCTGCGATGCCCTTTTCGGCAAAATGCTGCTTGTTATAACAAAGAATAATAGGAGAAAATACGAGCGGGAGAGCGAGAACCACATCCCTATATTGAAAAATATTTCTTAGAAAAGCGTACGTTTCTTTTTGGATTGGAAGCGGTTCGAACAACCCTGCTGTATCGTTGTCAGTGAACTCCTTAAAGTTATTGTAATTTATCGTCACAACGTCGAGCATCCCTGAGTCCATATACTCCTTGACAAAACGGTAATAATTATTTCGAGGAATTTCAAGAGCCTGCACACGAATATGCGGATGCAGCCTGTGAAACTCTGTCAGCATCTGGGTCAATTCCATTTCACGGATAATCGTATTGTGATACCCGAATCGTACCACCACTCGACCATCTGCCGAAGGACTGGCTACCCGGCTGCCGATTTTGGGTATTTTTTCAATCAGCCCTTCCTGAAAAAGCACATCCAGACCTTGCCGCACCGTCTTATTGCTGATATGGAACTGCCGGGATAAATCCAGCTCGGATGGCAAAAAATCTCCTGGGCTTCGCTTTCCTGACAAAATTTCATCTCTCAGTTGACTGGTCATTTCCTCCAGCCTGAGCCGGAACGTTTTTCGACTATACTTCTCCGTCATACTATATCCGTACCCTTCAATCTCTAATTGGACTTGCAACTCAATTCCATTCCATTCCATTCCATTCCATCTTATAAGCATACACAAGAAAATCACCTGCAACAAGAGAGCTGCACCGTACATACAAAGAACCCCTGGTGAGCCGTACACCAGAGATTCTTCAGTGACCGTTATTTACTTCAACGAATGCTCGCTTGCGTCTGACTAGTTTCTTTTGTAAATTTGTCCATCCTCCAATACAACAGCAGTTCCTGTATTTTGATTCAGTGAAAGCAAGCTTTTGATCCGATCCTTGAACGTATTCGCTTGATTCACAGCCCCTGTCCAAGATAATTCGAACAAATGACCATGATCGGCTGCAGCCATTACCTCACCCGTGGAGCTGCTATAAAGAGCTCTGACCGCCAGGACACGATCTCCCAGATTGGCTCTCCAACGTGTCGTGCCGTTCGCGTTAAATACGTATACTTGATGTCCTTCAGATGCAGCAATAATTTCCACTTGACCATCGGTGTCGTAATCTCCTGCCTGAATATCGGTCACTTCCCCTCCAACATTGCGCGACCATAAAGGGGGATTCGTTACTGTACCATTATACTCAATGAGATGAACCTGATTGTTCTTGGTCCCCAGCGCAATTCTCGGACGCGGAGTGGCCGGGACTTTGGTAACTGCAGTCCACCCTGGACCTTGTGCCCCTATTGTTCCGAGAGTACGAATCGTAACCCCGTCATGATAAGCATTAATCGAAGTATACTCCATGGCGAGTATGCCTTCGTCCTTGCCGTCGTTATCCATATCGAAGAATTCCATATCCTGAATACCGTAGTGCAAGGTCATAAGCTCATTTTCCAGAGTTCCGGATAAGGATAATGTATACAAATAGCGGAACTGTGTACCTACCATGACGGAAAGAGGTGCGCCTGGAGGAACATTCAAATTTGCCAGGCGAACATTGGTAATCCCGACCAAGTTGCCTTTGGTTTCCGCATGAAGCGCATCGCTTGGGAATGTATAGCTCCACATAGAAGTTCCATTGGACGGGTTCAACCTGAATACCTTGAAGTCTTCTGTAGCCACGAACACGTATGCGGTTCCACCCGATCTGTGGATCGTCACTTCGTTAACCCGGCTGCTGTTGCCAGAGAAGGTCCAGAGAAGTGTTCCGCTCTGATTGTATGCCTTCACTGTTCCATTCTTGCCTGCTACCAGAATCTCGTCGATATTGTCACTGCCCAAATCTCCTACAGCCGAAGCCGTCACCTCGGAGCCAAAGCTGCCGATCTTGCTCCAATTTGCATGATAGACCCCATTCCTGATATCGGTTTGCAGCTCAGCCAATTGAGCAGGACTTACATCGATCGTCCCTGAATCAACTAATGCAGGAGCGATAGGATCACCGTTGTTATCATATTGGGTAATCGCCGTTTTGAGCTCATACGCTTCCCATGCATCTGTAATGAGATTTAATGTGAACAGAACAGGTGTGGTGAAGCTCAGCACAGTCGAGCCGATTCGAATATGACTGGCCTCGGCAGCCACCCATTGCTCATCGCTTATGAGATGCATCTTGCCGTCAGAGCTCCATACATCCGTGCCCAGTCCTCCCCATACTGCCAACCATTCCTTCGTTCCTTCCATCACGGATATCGCGCTGTCGCTTAAGCGCGTTCCTGCAACAACAGGAGTACCCGAGGTCGAGCTGGACAAAAGATTAATGAACGATCTCTTCTCTCCCGCAGCATAAGTCTCTTCTTCCATGACCTGACGCAGGACGGTTTCCTGGTCGGCATATTCGTACGGATAGGTAGATTTATAATATTTTTTGAAATGGCCGTAGCGGTCATATGTGCGCAGATCGGACTCGTCCAGACTCTCAATCGTCATGACGACATCCTGCTGCTCCGTCTCGAACCGTTTATTCACTAACGAAGGGGTCCCCAATGTTTGCCATGTATTCTCCAGCATAAAGCTTCCAGCCTCGTTCATCTTGACCTGATCATAGACAATGAAGAAGTTGCCATCCGGAGAAATAATTTGGCGTTCCCAATCCGCAGCATTATAGTTCGGAACGACACTGCTGCTCATCATGACTCCATCTACATCGGCTCCCCAATTCAATCGGACCAAAGGCGGCTTGGTCGTCAGCTCTCCATCCTTAACAATCGTGATTCCCGTCTGATGAATCGGATTTCTCTCGATGTAATCGCGGGCATCGATGAATATTCTTCCATTCGCGCTGTACCTTACAATTGCATTGCCATCCTCATGCCCATGGGTTCCAGCGGAGAAGCCATCGAGGCCCAAGTAGGCATCTTCTATCTCGAATCCTTGCCTGAACACAAGCTTATGGAAGGAGTCCGACTGGGATACGGCAGGTGCCGGATTCAAATCATTCCATACGGCCTGTTCAACGGGATAACCCTGTACCTTGGGATAATCATCA
>JARBUQ010000049.1 GCA_029239545.1 Paenibacillus sp. | reverse complement strand
CCAATCAAGTCTTTTTGATCATAACCGAGCAGTATATTGCTCGAAGGTGACATATACACAAACTGGCCTGATAAGTTACAGCGAAAGATGAGATCAAAGGAGTGCTCTTCGATTACTCGATGCATTTCCTGGCTCTCGCGCAGCTCTTCTAGTAATTTCCTCTCCTTCGTAATATCCTTCGCAATCCCATATACACCCATAACGCCGCCCTCAACCTCAATAGGCAAAAAATAAATTCTGAACTGTATTATACTTCCATCCTTGCGCAGTACCCGTGAGTCGAACTGCTGAGCCTTGCCTATAATCGCCAATTCGAAGTAGTCTACAACCTTGTCACAGTCCTGAGAATGAATATGCTGGATGAACAAGGTCTGGAATAGTTCATTCGAGTTAAATCCCGTAATTCGTTCACAGGATTCATTCATGGTGATGAACCGGCCCTGCAGGTCGAGTGAGAAAACCGCATCCGGATGGTGTTCAAACAGAGACTTATAATGCTGTTTATTCACATGCAAGGCACGTGCAAGTTTGGTCTCCTTAATTGAACGCTGCTGGATTGCGGTAAGCTCACTGGTATTGTGCGGCTTTTCTATGAACTGCATTAGAAAACCGCTAATCTGGCTATTTGGAAGCATGACTTCATTCCAATGCAGCCGTAGCTCGGTAAATCCTTTTTTATGGATCAATTTAATGACTTTGCCAGAATTGACCTCAGCCACACACTCAAGTGGACTAACAATACGATCTTCTATTAAAATTAACACAGGACCAACTGCTTGAGGCAATCGCCATTCCAGTTCTGTATAACCCGACAACTTACAAAGAGCCTCGTTAACGACGACCCAATTACCTTGTTTATCCATCCAGCCTAAACCGACAGCTGACATATAAATGAAGGACTGGAATAGCTCCCAATCCGATTCCGAAGAAACAAGCTCCAAGTTCTTCGCCTCCTGTGTCTCGCATCTCTAGTGAAAAAACTTATTACTATAATCTAATAACACATCAGCTGGAATTTGCAAACACTTTTTCTGAAAAACAAAAAACTTTCCTAATTTCAGGAAAGCTTCATGTGCAACCTATATCATTATTATATTTCCCAATTTTGCCACTCGCGTCTCTGGCGCTCACGATCCTCCAGCCACTTCAACGTCTTCGTATACAGTTCCTGCTTACTGCTTCCGGAAGAATAAGTATGGTCGCCCTTGAATATCCGTTCCAGATCACATTGTCCATCCGTCCTCATCCAGAATACCTTCTGATAGATGGAACCATAATCGGGAGGCACTGTGTCATCTGAAGTGCCGTGCACAACGAGAGCGTCTCCAGAGAATTTGCGAATTCGGGCCAATGGCTGATGAGTTGCAAGGGATTCGAAAAAGGCTGGCTTAAAGCTATATCCGAGATAGTCTGCGGAGCCTTCCTGTATGGATGTATCGTAAGTCGTCTGTCCTACTATTCGGACAATATCATTGAAGGGATGAGCCACGGCAGACCATAATACAAGAGATTTGATTCGCTTGTCTAGAGAGGCTGTGAGAAGGGCGACCGCACCACCAAGACTATGCCCAATAAGGGTCAGTCGATCAGGGTCAATATAATCGACGTCCAACAAATAATCGATTACAACACGAGTCTGTTCAATTAAAGAATCAAGACCCCCGGCTCCGTAATCACCTGTACTTTCACCGCAGCCGGCATAATCGAAACGAACTACGACATAACCGGCTTGGCTGAACTGGCGTGCGGCATTGACGAACAGACGGTCCACCCCGATACGATTCCCTACAAACCCATGACATAACACGATTGTTGGACAGCGATCAAGAGGAATGCCTCCATACTCTCCATTCTTATTCGGATAATGAATCGTGGCCTGCAGCTCTTCACGGCCATATGGAATTGTTCGAGTATGCTCCATCTTGATATTCCTCCAGAATCGCCAAACATATAATTCATATATGTTTACTTGGTATTATTATTTGCATACTAACACCAAGTTGTTCATCTGTCAATGCTCTTTACTAAACAAAATTCACCTTAACCGGTCGTCCCAGCTTAGCTGATTCATAGGAAGCTAGTGCGACTGCTGTTGACTTAAGTCCATCCTCACCCGAAATCGGAACATTTTCTCCCTTGAGCAGGGCTCGTACGAAATCTTGAACCAGAGGACCATCCATCCCATCGCCCCAGAAGCTGAGTGAAGTTTTGCCGCTCTCACTCGAATATATCTCATTCGCCTGTGCGAAGCCATCCATGCTAATAACACCCTTGGTGCCGATCAGCTCCATCGTAACGTCTGCTCCATGGATGTAACCATTCGGTCTTGACCAGCTCGGATCGAGAGTTCCGATTACACCGTTGCGGAACTTCACATGAATCATTCCGGCATCATCGATTCCAAGATTGTCATGGAATAGCTCGCCTACCTCTGCATACACTTCCTCAGGCTCGGATTGCACAATCCAGTTCATCAGGTCCATCACATGAACCGTATGATCCAGAACGGCCCCTCCGCCGGAGAGAGCGGGATCAATGAACCAGCGTCCTGGCATTCTGCCTTTATTCGTTCCTTTGATCGCCAGTACATCCCCGATGGCACCCTCAGCTACGGCCGTCTTGGCATCACGCGCTGCAGCCAAATACCGACAAGGGAAAGCCGTCATAAGCTGTACTTGATTCATGCGGCAAATGTCGATCATGCCTTGCATTTGCTCAAGCGAAACTCCCAAAGGCTTCTCGCACAGCACATGCTTCCCAGCTCTTGCTGCATCTGCTGTGTATCGTCCGTGCTCCGCATTCTCGGAGCATATAACCACAGCTTCTATATCAGTTGCCAACAGCTCCAGATGATCATCATAATAAGGGATGCCGTAAGCCTCAATGTGGGAGGCAACTCTATCGTAAACCGGATCATATATTCCGACCAGCTCAACTTCATTAAGCTTCATCAGCTCTCGCAAATAACTATTGCCATGGGAGTGGGCGAAGCTGATCATCCCTATCCGAAGCTTTCTCATCTTGCAGCCTCCTCAGTCAAACTTGCTGCCAGCCGCACAGGTAACCCCGTCTGGAGTGAAGAGACGGCTGCATAGGCCAGCTCAACAGCCTTGACACCGTCCTCGGCCGATACAATCGACTCCTTGCCTGTACGAATGCAGTCTGTGAAATGCTCCAGCTGTACAACGAAAGGATCCTTCAATGCCGGTCGTGTCGGAAATTCAACACCTCTATGAGCGCCCAGCTCAGGATCGTTGCGCTGAATGACGAGAGAGCGGCTGAGGCGACTGTCGTGTCGCAGTACACCGTCCCGACCTGCCAATTCTACCTGGGTCAGAAATGGACCAGGATATCCCCAAAAGGCTTCAAAATTCGTAATGGCCCCACTGTCGTATCGGACCGTAACCGAGGCGTAATCGATCCCCTCGGCTTGCTTGTTCACGGCGAATATCGTCTTCGCTTCCCCGAGCGTCCATCTCATGAAGTCCAGATCATGAATCATAAGATCGAAGATGATGCCTCCGCTCTTCGAAGCATCCTTATACCAGCTATTCGCGACAGGGTGCTTACTAGCTCTCTTAATATGGGAGACCCCTACCCGACCAATAGTCCCAGCCTTGACCTTCTGATGCAACTGGACGTACTCCCCGTAGAATCTCACAACATGAGCAGGAAAGAATCGCACACCGTGATGCTCGCAAGCCTCGGCCATTTCTCTGGCATCATCAGGATTTAGCGCTAATGGCTTCTCGCATATTACATGCTTCCCCTGCGCTGCCGCCTTAAGGACAACCTCCTTATGCATATGTGTAGGCAAGGTAACACATACGACATCGACATGTTCGGAAGCAAGAAGCTCTTCATAGGAGGTGAAGGCTGCTGCTCCGAATCTGGCAGCGCACTCCGCGAGAGCTTCCTCCGATCGATTGCTTATCGCTGTCAGCTGTACACCCGGCATAACAGATAAGCGCTCCATGTACATTCTGCCCATCGTTCCGCAACCAATTACAGCGAACCTCATTACGCTTCCTCCTTGCTCTGAGTTGTCGCGAGCCTTTCCAGCGCAAGCTTCACCGGAGCTTCGATCTCAGGCTCAAGCTTGGCAGGCATATGAAAATAATAAGTGGACTCATCAGCTTCATACCCGTTATGACGAAGCTGATACGCCATAGGAACATATCCGATCATACCGTTCGAATAAGCGACCGGAAGCAAGTCGGCGGACAATGACTTGAGGTACAGGCCGTATTCCACGACTACTTCAGCATTCATCGCAAGCAGCGCAAGCCCTTCCGCGACATCCAATCGAATGAATTCCATAGTAAGGGTCTTGTCTCTGGCTTCGAAGCGGCTTAACATCTCTGTCGCCCATTCATCATATGGCGACTTTCCATCGTCAACTATTGCCTTCAGTTCCTCGCGGGAAGCTAATGGCCGCAGCTGCAGAGGCACTTGAACTTGTGTACCAGACAACGCAGCGGGCTGCAGCAGCTTCATAGGAGCTTGAAGCGTTGCAAGGACAGCCTCTGCCAGCTTATCCCCGAAGTAGGCGATTAATTGATGGTCATCCATCGAGTCTGGAGCAGATTCCTTAAATATGTTGATATCCGCACAACAGCCCTGCATAAACAAGCATACTGCGCCTTCCAGCTCTCGCTCCAGCCTCTCCATGGCGAATCCGGTGAATTCCGAAGAAACCTCGTTCGCAGTTGTCAGGACCGGATGGCAAGCATAATGGGATATGACGGCTTTCGTTCGACCGCTCTCCTCCGCAAATCTGACCACATTCAAATCATGATCAATGGGGCCGTCCGGATTCGGGCCGCCCATTACCGAGCCATTCACATACTTCCTTCTTTGAATGCCGTTATAACAGACACCCAGTCCCCGCTCTATTGTAACCGATTCCATGTTGTGGTGAGCTTCCTCAACCGCTGTATACAGAAGGGCTTCAAGGTTCTCTACATAGGCCTGGTCCGCGGTGCCTACCAGGCGATGGAAATTGAAGCTCGTCTGAGGACCGGAATGACTATGTGTGGCGTTCAATATGACGCATTCGGGACGAAGTCCATAGCGGTTATAAAGTTGTTCGCGAATTGCTTCTATTCGATCAGAGCCCCACCATAACAGGTCAGCTGATACCAGTAAAGCTTTGCTTGAAGCTCCATCTGCATCTGTCTGCTGCAGCAGAAGCACTCTAAGGAAGATCCGGCTGCTCACAGCCTCGTAAGGTTTGTTGCCTCTAACTGCAAATCCCGCCAATGGGATAGAATAATTCGGAGTGATGTCTACTTTAGCGCAACCTAATTGTAAATTCCTCATCAATTATTGATCCTTTCCTCCATGCGAATGTTTACTTTATATACTAAATGACAAAGACTTTTCCTGCATGCCAAAATAGTCTGGAAAGAAGACAAATTTTAATGTGGAAAGGATACATTCCGCCTGTTACAATGAACATATTCAAAGCAGGAGGCTATCAGAAGATGACGATATTTCCAATCTATGAAGACGCCCTGGAGCTGCGTAATGTAACGGAGGGCATGTTCCCCTTTTACATTGGAGTCCACACCATCGCTGGTTATCCGGTTCATCATCATGAATTCGCCGAAATCGGCCTTGTGTTGAAGGGCAACCTGACCACACATGTCAATGGGAATAAGTACGCTTTTCAGCCCGGCACCTTATTCGTTCTTTTGCCTCACCAAATTCATGATTTCTCCGCTGATACCGATAGCTCACTCGAGCTAGTATGCTGCATGTTTGATATAGGCATATTAACTGATGCCCTTCTGGAATCCGACTTAAGTGCTCTTCTGCTGCGCATAGGCGACGACATCAGACCTTACGTGCATCTGGAAGGGGAAGTTCTCCAGACCATCCAGAACATCTTTCTCGATATTCACCGTGAATTTGCAAGCTGGGAGCTGGGCAGGAACAGCTATCTTCGAGCTAAGCTTGTAGAAGCGATCATGCTCTTCATCCGTGCGAATACCACTACTAAGCATACAATTGCCCCACGAGCCGCAGAGAAACGCAAGGATACCTGGAAGCTGATCCAGTATGTAAATACCCATTATATGCAGGATAATGTAACTCTGGAGCTGCTGTCGAGTATGTTCCATGTCAGTGTTCCCTATATTAGCCGATCCTTCAAGGAACTTGTAGGACAGAGCTTCCTCAGCTACTTGCACGCCCTGCGTATTCGCAGAGCCGCAAGCTTGCTCGCATCCACGGAGATGACCGTGTCTGACATTGCGGCAGAGGTGGGCTTCGAATCCTTCCGAACCTTCTCACGCGTGTTTAAAGAACTTAAAGGTGTAACGCCATCTGATTTCAGACAAACGGTCGGAGGCAGGCATTAATACATGCCTGAACTCCGACCGTTTGTTTTGTACTATTCTTTTATGTGAACGAGAAATCTTCATCCCGCAATTGTTCAACATGAAGCGTACGGACATAGCCATTCCCTTTTTTGGAGAAGAAATCATGCTGCTTGGTCCTTGTGCTAATCCCGTTAAATACGATCGGGTTCACTGCCTCTTCAGGGAAATGTGCATCAAGCCCCAAATTCATCAGAGCTTTGTTCGCATTGTAGCGCACATAAGCCATAACCTCTTCATCCAGACCAATCTCAGTGTATAACTCGCTCGTATAGGCCGCCTCATTATCATATAGCTCCTGGAATAAAGCGAACAGTTCCTTCGTAACCTGCTCCTTATCCTGCTCGTTCAGCTCCTGGAACACCTCTTGTGCCAATGTTCCTATATACAGCCCGTGAATGCTCTCGTCTCTGAGAATAAGATCGATAATTTCGCCGCTGCTCGTCATTTTTCCTTGACCGGCCAGATAGAGCGGATAAAAGAACCCACTGTAGAACAAAAAGCTTTCAAGCAGCACCGATGCAGACATGGCCAAGTATAATGATTTCGGGGTGGAAATATTCTCGTAAACTGAAGCTATTCGACTAGCTTTCAACTGTAAGCGTGGATTCGTCTCCACCCAGCGAAATATCTCATCGATTTCTTCTGCCGTGGAAAGCGTTGTAAAAATACTGCTGTATGACTTCGCATGAATCTGCTCCATCATACCCATGAAGGAAAGCACAGCCTTCCGCTGCAAGCCATCCACATGCTCCACGATCTTAGGCATGCCAACACCGCCCTGTATCGTATCAAGCAAGGTCAGACCGCCAAGAACCTTCTTATATAAATCCTGCTGTGAACGACCAAGCTCCATCCAGGACATCTGATCGTCTGACAGAGGAATTTCCTCATCGGTCCAGAACTGCATAACATTTTGCTGCCAGAATGCCAATGTATAATCGTCATCCGGGCGGTTCCAATTGACTGCCTTCACTCTAATTGCCCCTCCCTGTAGTTAACCTGCTATACCGCTTACCGTCAGACCGCACAGCTCGTGCATTCCTCAACCGATAAGTGCTTCGTCCTTGTATAGTAGAGTGATTTCAAGCCTTTGTGGGCGGCGTATACGTACATTCGGGCCAGCTCACGTGTCGTTACATTACTGTTGACATGAAGAATCGTGGATATGCCCTGATCCACATGGGCTTGAATTTCGGCAATCAGATCGATCACCTTGAATTGATCCATATTGTAAGCTGATTTGTAGAAAAACACATTATTAGGAGACAAATACGGCATCGGGTAATACGTTGTCGAGTTAGCATATGTCCGGGTCTCGATAAGCTCTACAACAGGCATTACACTGGACGTAGCGTTCTGGATATAGGAGATGCTCTGCGTTGGCGCTATCGCCAGCCTGTAAGCATGGTAGAGCCCGTGCTGCTGTACCTGTGCCTTAAGCGCCGCCCAGTCCTCTCTGTTCGGGATCGACATCCCGTTGAACAGGGCTATTACTTTGGCCGTAACTGGTGCATAGTCCTGATCCAGGTAACGGTCGAAATAAGTGCCTGAAGCATATTCCGAGCGATCGAAGTCCTGGAACGTGATTTGGCGATCCCGTGCAATGTGCATGCTTTTCTCCAATGAATAATAATTCATCATCATGAAGAACGTTCTGGCGAATTCTTTGGCCTCTGCACTCTCATAAGCGATGCTGTTCTTGGCCAAATATCCGTTGAGGTTCATTGCGCCCAAGCCGACTGAATGAAGCTCTGCATTGGCTTTTCGGACGCCTGGCGCGTTCTCGATTCTGGAGAAATCACTTACAGTCGTCAGGGCTTCCATCCCAACATGCACAGATTCCTTGATTGCTGCCCGCTCCATTACGTTGACAATATTCAGTGAGGCCAGATTACAGCTTATATCGCGAAGGATTTCATCCGGATTGTCGTAGTCATTAATAATCGATGTTTCTTGAAGCTGGAAAATCTCGGTGCACAGGTTGGACATCTTGATTGAACCAAGCTCCTTGAGAGCATGCACCTTATTGGCATTGGATTTGTTCATCATGTACGGATAACCGGATTCCAATTGAATGGTAGCAATCTTGATCAGCATTTCTCTTGCGCTCATTACCGTTTTCTTGGTTACCTTAGGATTGTCCAATAATTCCTCATACATCTCATCAAGATCAAGGTCGTCCAGATGCTTGCCATACGCCTGATGGACGGAGTATGAGCCGAATACGGTAAGCGGCTTGTCCTCTGCGGCAAGCTGGTACAGCTTGTTAGGTACGATGAGTCCAATTGACAAGGTCTTGATTCGGGATTTCTCATCGGCATTGATTTTTTTGCAGTCCAGGAACTCGAGAACATCCCAGCCAAAAATGTTATAGTAAGCCGCTCCGGAGCCTTTGCGCTGGCCCATCTGGTCGGCATAAGAGAATGCATCCTCCAGAAGCTTCATGATCGGCATAATGCCCTTTGCCGCCCCCTCAACACCCTTGATAGGCTCACCGCGTCCGCGCAGCTTGGACAAGTTAACCGCTACGCCTCCGCCAATCTTGGATAATTGCATGCAAGTGCCGATTACATAATTGATCGAATTAAGCGAATCATCAGCCTCGAGCAGGAAGCAGGACACCATCTCGCCGCGGCGGCTCTTGCCTGCATTCAGGAACGTAGGTGTAGCTGGCTGCAGCCGCTGCTCCATCATCGCACTGGCAATCCGCTTGGCAAGCTCCGCATCTCCACGCCCCAGGAACAAGGCTACAATCGCAACACGGTCCTCGTAACGTTCCAGATATAAACCTTTATCGTTGGTTTTAAGGGCATAGTCCTTATAGAACTTCGAGATCGCCATATAGGACTGGAACTGAAAATCACTAGCAGCGGTCAGGTTATATACGGCTTCAACCTGCTCGTATGTATATTGATCGAACACATTCGTGTAATAATTCTCGCCTATTAAATAATTAAGCTTCTCTCTCAGAGAAGCAAAAGGTACGCTCTTGGCTTTAACTTCCTCCATAAAGGCGGCTGCCGCCTCTTTATCCTTCTCCAAGTCGTAAAAACCATCGACTCCCTTGTTCATCAGCTGGTTGTTTAATTCAATATGCCGCAACTCGTCTCATCCCCTCTTGAAATCGTTCTACATCACTTGTTGTTCCGGACAGCTCGAACTTATGCACAATCGGCACCTCGAAGAGCTCAGCGATCGTATCGGCACTCTTCGCGAAAGACGTTCCCCAGTTCCGGTTCCCGCTGGCGGATACCCCCTTCAAGTAAACACGATTGCGTTCGAGAAAAGAGATCACGTTAGCAGGAGCGTTACCAAACCCGGTCGTATAAGTAACCATAACGAAAGGTTCGCTTAAATCGATTCGTTCGCAGTCCTGCAGCCGCATCGTTTTTACACCAAGCTTCCTAACGAATTTCTCCACATTACCGGTCCGGGAATCATATACTACCAACATGTCTCTCATCCTCCAATATAAAAGGTGTATCTGAATTTCGGGAGCGAAAGTCAGACACACCTTGATCATGAATGGTTACATATCCCATCGGTCCAAAGGACAGAAATATGTTCATTCTCGCAAGCTTGTCCGACACTCGCCTATCTTCCGTAGGTTGTACAGTGTCTATGAACAGGCAGGTTTCCTGGCTGCAGATCATCACTTGGTTCCCCTTCCCAGCATGATCGCCAGTGGTATCGAACGCAAGCTCTCTGTTACAGTGGCGGGACCGCATCGGACTTGTTCCATACCGAATTTCCCTATTAAGCCTAGTAGGTTAAACCCCTAAAGGCACCTGTTCACATCAATATGTAGTTGTCTCTACAAAGATTATATCAATATGTTGAAAATGTCAATCAAAAGCTATTATATTCACTCATAAAGAAAAGGCCTGGGGCTATAGCCCCAGGCCTCTCATTTTTGTGCCATTTTTCTGACAATTAGTTCGAATCAAAGGTAAATGTCTTGCCGTGTGCTTTCCCTACCTGCTCAGCATAGCTATCAAAAATCGCCTTGCCGCTATACTTCGTCATAAGCTCCTGGCGGTACTTCGGCCAGTTGGAAGCGTCCTTCTCATCAAAGACGATTTGGGTATGGTATTTGTTCATTTGTGTACGGAGCGCAGACAGATCAAGTCCTGGTACCGGCGATACGTTCGTACCCAGCAGCGCATATTTAACTTGCTTCACGCGCTCCAGAATTTTACGGTCGCGATCGGTCTCGCTCGGGTTAATGAGTTCAAGACCAAGCGGCTCCGGACCCATGTTGATGTTGCCGGCAATCCCTGCATATATATCCAGGAAGCCACCTGCGTCTGTAATATCCCGTTTGAAGGCTGCAGGATCCAGATTAATCTTCTTGCCTTCTTTCTTGTAGTGAATGCCTTCTTGACCATAGTGAGTAAGCAGGAAGCCTTCCTCGCTCACTAACCAGTCCATGATCTCTACAGTACGCTGAATTTTGTTAGCCGGAGCCTTGGCACTGAAGAGGAATGGTGTACCTGGAAGGGCTTGGTAGCTCGCTCCATTCGTATTCTCTATGTGGAATGGCTGCCAGTCAGCTTTTACCCCGGTTACTTCAAGGGTTTTCTTCTGCACGCTGTTCGCTGCATTCTCAAAAGCCGCCGTCCGGTTAGAATGATAGAATATACCAGCCTTACCCTGTGCGGCTCTATCCCACTGAGTGCCCGGCTTGTTCAGGAACCAGTCGGGATCGATGACACCGAGGGCGATGGTTTTCTTAATGTCATTAAGAATATCAGTCATCTGAATACTTGTTCCGGCATCGACAAATTTTGTACCCTCTACGAACAATCCAGGTCCACGATTATACTTATACCATTCAGGGAAATCCTTCGGTATGGAAGTACCGTTGCCTGCCATGGTCAAGCCGAATGTATCATTCTTGCCGTTGCCATCTGGATCTTTGGTCGTAAACTGTTTCATCACTTCAATCATTTCGTCATAATTTGTCGGTATTTTCAGCCCTAGCTTATCCAGCCAGTCTTTCCGAATATAATAGGAGAAGTACTGCTCTTTGTTAAAAATAACGGGAGCTCTCATGAACACATTCTGTACCCCATAACGCTTCAATTCATCCTGGGTTACCCAATATTTGAAATAATTAGGCATAGTGGTAGGCGTGACGTAGTTGGTCATGTCTGCAACAGCTTTATCCAAAATGTAAGTATTGGATTCGGCGCCGCCTGTCTGGAACATATCCGGTGCATCACCGGAGGCAAGCTTCAGATTGAGCTTGGTCTGATAGTCCGTAGTGCTGAATACCATATATTCCATGTTAATCGTAACGTTGAACTTCTCCTCAATCTTCTTCTTAACAAAATCTTTATCTGCTGCTGGCAGCTTGGCGTTATTATTCGGTACAGTAATCATCCAGTTCAACGTAAGCTTTTCCTTGGGAGCCACTGTAGGTGATGCGCTGGCCCCCGTTGAGGCTGATGGTGTCGGTGATGCTGATTTCGTCTCTTCTTTCGTTCCGCAAGCGCTTGCAATTAGAGCAGCCGCCATAGACAAGGCAATAACTTGGCTTAGTCTTTTCTTCATTTAATTGACCTCCCGTAATGGACTATATTTGCTATAAGTTTAGTCTATTCCTTGTGGTGTAAACGGATACAAAAAAGCGATGTTAAAGTAACCGCTTACATTTAAAATGCAGCTTTAATTCGTTTGCTCACCCCCCAACATAACGATTGATGATCAGGATAGAACGGATAGAACTGTATATTACATGTATTAAGGAGGTGAAAAAAGTATCCTGTTACTATCCTGTATGTATTTACTATATCATAATATTTCTCTCAGGCAACTACCTTTTTAACCTTGGTTGAAAATAAGCAAAGCGCAAACATAAATCCTATCTTCGCTAGTCGGTGTGGGCAGCGAAAGATGGAATAAATGTTTGCGCTTTGCTCGTCAATTGCTTATGCCGGATCAGTCTGTTTTAAATACGACCTTTTTGCCAAGAGCTGTTGATACTTGTTCGCCATAGGCGTCAAATATCGCCTTTGCTTTATAAGTATCTAACAATTCCGTTAAATATTTTGGCCAGTTGCTTGAGTCTTTTTCTTCAAACAGAACTTTAACTTGTTTGGCACGCATCTGAGTACGGTAAGAGCCAATGTCCAACCCTACAGGTGGTGCTACGTTTGTACCAAGCACGTAGAATTTGTTCTTTTTCATAACATCAAGAATAGCACGGTCATGATCCGTTTCAGTTGGATTTACAATTTCAATTCCAAGTGCACGGGATGGATCCTTAACGTTATAACTGAACACACTGCCCCAAACCTCAGTAAAGTTGCCGTTGTCAGCTATATCTTTCTTGATGGCATCTTGAATCAGGGTAACTTTGTTGCCTTCCTTCTTATAGTGAACGCCTTCTTTACCTATGTTCGCAAGGAGGTATCCTTCCGGGCCAGCCAGCCATTCAACAATCTCAAGGGTGCGTTCAATTTTCTTAGGATCTGTTTTTGCATTGAACAGGAATGGAACACCTGGTAGCGGTTCATACCCTACCGGTAAATCCCCGGCTACGTGGAATGCAGCAAACTCAGCCTTTTGATTTCCAGTAACCTCACGGGTCTTCTTCTGTGTGCTGTTATTCGTATTGTCAAATGCGATATCACGTACACCCGAATAGAAAATCCCTACTTTACCTTGTTGAACTTTAGTTGCAGCGTCGCCCGCTTTGTTAAGGAACCAATCGGGATCAACCACTTTCAGATCAAGCGTTTTGCGGATATCATCAATAACTTTTGCTGTGCGAAGGTTAGTTCCGCTGTCAATGAAGTTGTTGTCTTTGTCAATAAAGAATCCTGGGACCAAGCCATTTTTGTACCATTCCGGGAAGTCGCCAGGGATTGATGTGCCGGAACCGGCTGTTGTAAAGCCATAAGTGTCGTTTTTACCATTGCCATCCGGATCGTTAAACGTAAATGCTTTCATAACGGCAAGCATCTCATCATAGTTTGTTGGTACTTTTAGCTTAAGGTTGGGATCCTTCGCATTCAAAGCATCGATCCAGTCTTTCCGCACATAATAAGAAGCATAGGAAGTTTTCTCAAACGGAACCGGGGCGCGCATGAACTTGCCGCCTACTTGGTAACGCTTCATTTCCAAATCGCTTACCCATTTGAAATAATTAGGCATTTTGGCTTGTGTAACGTAAGGGGTTAGATCCGCTACGGCGCCATC
>JARBUQ010000522.1 GCA_029239545.1 Paenibacillus sp. | reverse complement strand
ATGTGGAGTTCTCGAAGGTTATTTGGTGGAGGACAAATCTGTTATTACCGGATTCATCGCCATATCCAATCGAGCCACCCAGCCGCATACAAGCTTCAGCTTCGATGCGGAGCAATGGGTTTCGATCGTTATGAATTCAGAGTTACGTTTGATCGGCCTGTTTCACTCCCATCCAACAGCTTCAGCGATCCCTTCAAGGGAGGATTTGAACTCAGCTTGGAATCATCTGCCTGTCCAGCTTATTATCGCCATGCAAACTGGGCAGATTGCTGCTTATTCGGCAAGCCTAACAAAAAACCACCCGTCCGCAAAGAGCGGCGAGTGGTTCAATGACTTAAATATTCATATAAGTCACCTAGAGTAGTCACCTCACGTTCCATCACTTCACGCAACAGCTTCCCCCAAAGCTTTGCGGTCATAACAGAATCATGAAGGGCATGATGCCGACTGATTGATTCGATCTCGTAGCTGTCTAACAAGGCATCCAGGCTGTAGCTGGCTCGTTTCGGATGCATGCGTTTGGCCAGGATCATACAATCGAGCAATCGATGAGACAAGTTTACTTTGGATGTTTTCCATAAGGCGGAGTTCAGAAAATGCTTGTCGTGTCCGCTCCCGTGAACGATTAATACACGATGCTGCACAAATTCCAGAAACTTTCTCAATACGGTAATAAGCTCAGGCGCTTGAGCCGCCTCTTCTGTGTGGATTCCGGTCAGTAGTACAACTTCGTCCGGAATTTTACCCTTGGGCTGTGCCAAGCTGTAGAACGTTTGCTCCGTTATGATTTGCTCGCCGCTTACGGATATTGCCCCTATCGATATAATCTCGTCTCCATTATAAGGAGAGAAGCCAGTCGTCTCCAAGTCGAAGACGACTGCTTCAAGCGATGCTAAAGACACATCGTATAGGCTATTCTTGCGCTGTTCTTTCATGAACGATCGAATAAAGGCCATATGCTGGGCGTTCTGAGCATCGAACATGGAAGCAACAGCAGGTGTAATGCCGCCCTTCTTATAGAGGTGCCACATTCGTCCAACTGCAGACAAATCTTTCATCCGGGTCCCCTCCGTTCGAGCCGGTTGTCCGACAACAATTTCTCCGTCCGTTTCTTCACAATGTTCTGCAGCTCCTGACCGATGCGAAGCGCCCGTCTCAATCGCTGCTTCAACTCCCGATCCAACTGCTCCTCCTGGAGCATCCCTCTGGTTGAGTATATGCCATCCTCCACCTGATAAGGTGTCTGGGTTCTCAGCCACAGCATGAACTGGAGCGCTTCCTTCCACCTCATGCCGATCTCCAGTTCGATGAATCCTTGCTCAATAAGAGCCTCGACTCGTTTCATCGATGAAGTCGCTTGGACTTTGCCTTCTATGGAGAGAAGCCGTACTCCGTTGATGAGAGGAATGTAGGCTCCGTACTTAATATCCAACCCGCCGGCATCAATACCGTATCGCTCTGTAATCAAATTGCCGAAGGGTCCAAGCGAGAGCTTATGATGAAGGGTATTGCGCAGCATATCCCCCATTATGGAAGGCCGCTTGCTCACTTCCTCATGGATGGCATCCTTCAATACTTGCACAAGCGCTTCGTCACCATGAATGCATCTCATATCCGTCGAGATGAGCAAATAACGAACATTTTCCCAATTCGGCTCATCGAACCAGTCCCGAATCATACCTTGCCATGCCACCAAAGGTTTCCTCCACTGCGGGTTGGTGCTGATCACGTTCCCTTCACAAGGGGGATATCCTATTTCCCGCAAGGCCTCGAAAGCTTCTTCTGACAAAGCCCGATAATATTCAGCCGTGCGCTCCGACTCATGCTCCGCAGGCGCGGCATAGACCAAACCATTATCCTGATCACTCCACTGCGTCTGTTCTGATCTGCCTCCGCTGCCTACTAGCAAGTACGCATAAGGAACGGGAGGAGAACCCATCCCTTCTTCGCGCAGCTTTCGCTCGCTCAGAATCAAGGTTCTCCTGATAAATTGATCATGAAGCTGATTTAATTGGTCATACCATTCACCTATGAACAACAGAGCAGGAGGGGCCGGGAATGTCTCAACCATCTCTTCCCGTAGAGAACGCAGTTCCGGAATTGCTGCAGCCCGTTTTATACGTTCTTCCAAGCGGGACATATTATATCCATCCATAAGCCCCTCCGGCGGTTTGAATTAGACATTTATCGTCTCGTTACCCGCTTTTTTCATTTGCTCCGGATATCCATAAGAACCATGCTCACTAATATCCAGACCCATAATCTCTTCTTCTTCTGTTACACGCAGACCCATAGTTTTCTTCATGATGCTTAGAATGACATAGGATAGAATGAAGACGAAAACGAAGGATACCGCCACACCCATTGCTTGAACGCCCAGCTGATGGAATCCGCCGCCATAGAACAAGCCTTCTTTACCAACACCTACTTTTTCTACAAGACGAGGAGCTGCGAAGAAACCAGTGGATAACGACCCCCAAACCCCTGCGATACCGTGAACGGAAAAAGCATAGATCGGATCGTCAATTCCTGCTCTTTCGAACCATTGCGCTGTGAAGAACGTTAATGTTCCTGCGATAAGACCGATAACAACGGCCGCCCAAGGCTCTACGAATGCACAAGAGGCAGTGATAGCAACCAACGCAGCCAAAACCCCATTCAACATGCTAGGAATGTCAGCTTTGCCAAAATACATCCAGGACACGACTAACGCCGCAACTCCACCCGCTGCTGCTGCTAAATTCGTATTCATTGCAATGAACCCGAAGAAGCCGTCATTCACAGCAGTTAACGTACTGCCTGGGTTAAATCCGAACCAACCGATCCATAGAATAATAACCCCTAGTACCGACAACACCTGATTATGACCAGGAATCAAATTCGGCTTACCATCTTTATTGTATTTGCCCAGACGAGGTTTAAGCAAGAGTGTTGCTACCAAGGCAGCTGTCGCACCCTGCAAATGAACTACCGTTGATCCTGCAAAATCCTGCTTGCCGTGCTCTGCCAACCAACCGCCGCCCCAGATCCAGTGAGCAACGAACGGATAGATCACTACTGTGAACAATATTCCGAAAACGAAGTATACTGACAGCTTCGCTCTCTCCGCGAATCCGCCCCAGGCAATAGCCAACGCTACACCAACGAAGGCCAGCTGGAA
>JARBUQ010000521.1 GCA_029239545.1 Paenibacillus sp. | reverse complement strand
TGTTAACCGCTGCATCCTGCGCAGCATTAGCGGCTGACAGCTTGAGAACGCCAGTCGGCAGCCCTGGCAGCAGACTGAATATAAGCGCTATACTAACAAGCAGCGAAACGAAGCTTTTCTTTCTCATTTTTTCTAGAACCTCCCTGGTTTAATAGTCCATGAAATTTTTAATTCGTTAAATGAGGATCCGAGTATTTCCATAATTCCGTATCGTTGTTTACGAAATATAACCCGCCCTGATTATCCTGCGTAAACAGTTCAAATGGACCGCTGCGCATAACGGTAACATTCTTAGTGGTTGGCGATAGCATGAAGAACTTGCCTTCGCTTGCGATCGTGCCGAAGAAATTCCCGTCCGGAGCAAGCTCCATGAAGACATCCGCCCACTTGCCCGCAGAATAAGTCACACTGAACTTCTGAGCGCTATACGTAACCGTCTTCGTTGTAGTATTGAACACGAACAAGGTGCCTTCAGCAAAGCCCCATATGTTGCCATCGGGTCCTACATTAAGCGAGGTAATCGATTTTTTGCCTGCAACCGGCACAGTCTCGAATGTCTTCTGACCGGTTGCGATATCCCAAATGAACAGCTTCGCTTCCGTTGCAGTAGGCGTGGACCCTAGTCCGCCTGCTATCGTGGTTCCTCCGTACACCTTGCCATTATGATAAGCAAGAGAGATAACACTTTGGTTGGTTATGATGTTTTTGTTGACCTGAACGGTATCTGTATTGAAATCGTAAATCGAGAACGCGCCTTGCAGAGAACCATAAAAAGGTACCGTTCCTATAAATAATTTGTTATGCGCCTCTACACCCAGCACTGCATATGGCCGATCCTGCTCGTGGGGCGAGGCTCCCAGATTGAACATATTGCGAGGATTGGTGCCGGACACATAAGGCTGACCAGGATCGTATTCAAAAATATTGGCATTGGCATATACGCCAAAATAAAGCTTGCCGTTCATCTTCCCTGCCCCTTCAACCTGTCCAAGCGATCCTACACCGAGTCCGCTGTACTGAATCGTTTTACCTGTCACTGGATCGTAAATCCCTAATCCGCTTCCAAGGAACGGGCTGCTGTATATTTTACCGTCGTCCCCTCCTATGATGTACTTGATTCTGGCCGGTTGCTCGGGCAAATCCAACGTGACTTTTTTGAGATAACCCGTTTGCAGATTGTACTTGATCATGGTTCCTGCCCGAGTCATTCCTACTAAAGAGTAACCCGACAAATTGGGCTCATTTAATTGAAGGAATTCCGTACCCGCCAATAAGTTGCTTCCCAAATCTACTAACGCCGTCTCCGCTTGCGATGAAAGATCGTATGAGTACAGCATGCCTTGCGACGTATAATACACCTTGTCGTCGATCGGTGATTTGCCTGAGTATTCATAAGAATTGACACTGGGAATTACGTGTTCTACAGCATGAGTCGATTTATTCAGCACTAATCCTTGTTGACTTGGAACCAAACGAAGGAACAGCTTGTCGTCAATGACTCTCGTCATATCGGCGATTTCCTCGTTGGCATAGGCGGCAGGCATCAGATCCGCGCTGCGGGTATTGGTTGTCAGATTGTATTTGTACAGATGCGCATTGGTAGTTCCGGTCGTTACATACAAACTATTGGCAGCGGCATCGAATGACACACCTTTGGCATAAAATTCATTGTCCACCGGCTCCATTAAATACGTCATGGTACCGTTAGCCGAACGTTTGAACAACTTATTGTTCTTATATGTCCCCCCATAGATGTTGCCGTTCCCGTCCGCAGTCAAGTTATAGACGACCACCTCATTCTTCACGCCGCCGAGCGAACTGAATGCGCCCGTGCTGGGTACATACTTATACAATTGAGCTGTAGCCCCTCCGCTTTTCGCGTAGATTGTGCCGTCCGACGCCCTCACCATCGAGCTTGGCACCTGAGTATCCGTAAGCGTAAAGGAATTGATCAACGTCTCGTTATGAATATCAATGACGAGAAAACTTGCCGGGTTTCCGTACAGACCAGCAGTCATGATTGGGTTGCCGCTCGCATCGGTCCCGATCGCAGAGCCGTACATGCTTACAAGACTAATTTGTTCCTCCAGATTAGTGAAAGCGCTCCTAATAGCAGCATCATCAAAATAGGCTGTGGTCACACTGCTTGAATCTGAATATAACAGAACGCTTACTGTAGCTGCGCCAGTCGGGGCCGTTCCAATAACCTCAAGCGGTACCCATCCGCTAGTCGTGTAAGTATTCTCACTCCATGATTGCAATAAAGCTCCACTCGAGTCCCAGAACCTGATATAAATAATAGCCAGTCCTGTAGTTACCTTCACTTTGCTGACCGCCCGATACTTCTCACCGACATTTACGGGTAGCTTCTCACTCTCCAGTCCTGCAGCTTTCGTCGAGGAAGTGTCGCTAAGTTTGAAGCTCTGCGATCCGCTGGCATGCTCGGTTGTCACAACCGAGATCCCTGTTGAACCGTAGGGAAGCGACCAGCCTGGAATGGATGATCCCGAAGCCGTTTCTTCGAAGCCTCCATTGCGGACTACTTGATCCACGGCTACAGCATCGAAGTAAGCAGTAGTAACCGCGGAAGAAGGAGAATATAACAAGACACTTACACTGGTTGTACCTGTTGGCGCCAATCCGGTTACGGATAAATCCGTCCAAGTATTCAGAGGCGCACTGATTGTCTCGTAGAAGCTGGTTATTACTGTGTTGCTGCTATTGTAAAAACGAACATAAATACTCGCTGTTCCTTGCTGCACATATATCTTAGTGCTCGCCCTATAGGATTTTCCAGCTGCTGCACCCTCCTTGGTACTCTCCAGGCCAATCGCTCCTGTACTGCTGGCATCTGTTAACCGCATACTGTTGTTCATATCGAACTTCTGTACTTGCGAAAGTGTTACACCCCCTGTTCCAAACACCTGAGTCCAACCCGGAATGGATCCAGCCGCTTCCTGCTCAAAGGAAGGATTAGAAATGACCTTCCCAATTCCCACTTCCAAATCCGCATGAATTTTTGGTAACGCTGCCAAACTGAAAAACAAGAGGCACCCTAACAGCGAGAGCCAAGCTTTTCTCATGATCAACATCCTCTCTCATCCAAAATTTGCTCCTTTATCGTATATGTAAGAAGCCCTTTTGGATATGGATCATATTTAATG
>JARBUQ010000048.1 GCA_029239545.1 Paenibacillus sp. | reverse complement strand
AAACAGGGAGGGTACCTTGTGAAATATAAACTAATTGCACTTGACGTTGACGGAACGCTGCTGAATGATGCTCATGAGCTGACAGAAGCGACGAAACAAACGGTTAAGCTCGTTCATGATCTGGGAGCTACCATCGTTCTCTGTACTGGCAGAGGCCCAGGAAATGCTGTTCCTGTTATGGAGGAGCTCGGGCTTAACGGCACAGTTATTACTCATAATGGGGGTGCAACGATTCGCACCACTGATCTTTCGATCATGCATCAATATCCATTCGAGGCCCAGGACCTAGCTTACTTCGTCCATTATTGCCGGGAGCACGGAATCCATTATGATCTGTCTACGGCGACTCATTTGCATACGGATACGCAATTCACGGATGAGGTGGAGCAGATGTACGCCAAATTCATGATCGAGCCTGTTCGTGTGACGGACGTGATCTCTCTTGCAGAGCTTCCGGTCAAATTCACAGTATACTCAGCGGATCAAGAATTGATGGATCGGGTGGAGTCAGACTGGAAGCAGGAGAACCGCGGGCTGTTGGTGCTTCGGAGCGGGGATCTGTTCATTGACGTAATGCATGCAGATGCATCCAAGGGCAACGCGCTCCGTGCGCTAACAGAGTCTCTAGGCATCAAGCCTTCAGAAGTGCTTGCTATGGGCAATTATTACAATGATGCAGATATGCTGGTGTTTGCCGGAAAGGGTATCGCCATGGCTAACTCGCCCGATCCTGTCAAGCAGTTAGCGGATGAGGTTACTGTATCGAATAACGAAGGCGGCGTTTATTTGTCGCTCATCAAACATTGTCTGAGTGATTAACTGCCTTACTGACACTTAAGTATAAACAAAGAAAAAGGATCATCCAGGAGACGGATGATCCTTTTCTTCATGCATTGCGATGGCGGGTTAGATGCCCGGATTAGAACAATACCGGACGGGATACAATAACCAGCAGGATGTACAATACAAGAATTATACCAATCGAAGTAAAACCTATGCCAGCAGACATTCTAATTCCTCCCCGTATGTTAGTTTGATCCGAAGCAAGCAGGTTGGATGTGAGGTTTACACGAATACAGGATGGTGTTCAGTCTCAACAGCATGTAGTGTGTTTATCTTGCATTCGGTATACTCTAATGTATTACGCACAGGGTCAATGCGCATGGACAGATAACTATTTAGTATAGATTTTGGGCACAATATGAATAATGTTAACAAAAACGACTACTGGAGGCGAATAGAAATGGCTCATTTCATGCTCAGACCAGATATGAAAACTTCCGGTGGGGAAGTATGTGACATTAGTCTGGATGGCCGATATGTGGGAACAATTGCATTAATTATTCGAGAAGGACATCGAGTGGCGGGATCTGTTCAATTGGAGCAGGATTCCTTGACAAGAGCGGAAAAACAGGAAGCCATTGCCTTCATCCAGAACTATGTGGACCAAACGGTTGCAGCAGTAGGAGCTCATGATTGCGAGGTCGTCGTAACTTGCAGCACCTACGAGGTCATAATAGCGTCTGAAGAGCAGATCGGAGTAATCAAGGAATTCGGTGAGCCTGGAGAGGAAGGAACGAACGTATTCGAAGAAGCGGAGGATGACGATGAATATGGTTACGGAGAAGACGAAGAGGTCACCTATTCGTTGAGTGGGGGAATGTCGCAAACCAAGATGTTACCTCAAAGCCTTCGGGATCCGAGCTATTATGAGCTTGTCATTGTAGGGGAGAGCCGCAATCGCGTAGAATATCATGTATATGATCGAGACGATGAATGGATTGCGGAGGCGTTCCTGCGCATCCGTGGTGCTGACGTAGTGGGTGAGATCAATTGGGTCTACGAGCCTTTGGAGAATGAAATCGAGTTTGTAGTAGATCTGCTTGTTGCGGACTTGGATGAATCAGAGGTGGATACGATTCAATTGGACATGTTATACCAGGGGCAGATCATGGAGACGATGAAGCTCTCGCATGAGGATTTGTTGGATGAGGATGATCGCTCGTTTACGGATTATGAGGATGGAGCCGCCTATACTACCGATGGAGAGTATATATAAGACAAGTAAGAGCGGAAATATAGAGTGAATGAGTCCAGAAGAGGAAAGCGAAGACCCGTCCAATATCCCGGACGGGTCTTCGTTGATCTAACGGTTCAACAGCTTCAGGGTATGCTTGGTCAACAGCTCTCCCGCATCTATTGCAAGGCGGTTGTTATCCGTAATTAGAGGCTCGTATCCGCCTTGAGCATACGATTCCCGGGTACACAGATAAGCACTGACTGAGCCGTTGCTGAGCTCGCATATCATGGTAATCGGGAAAGACGACTTCTCCTTCAGCTCTATCCCGAACTCAACGAACCATTCCGCAGGTACTCCGACAATCGCAAGCTCACCCAACACAATGATCTGGATCTCTACATCAACCGAAAGCTCCTGTCTCTCGTTAGCCCGTAATAATTCCGCGGCAAATGCGCAATCTACATGCTCTGGAGCTTTTGTTGTCAACGTATGCTCAGCAGCGTGAATCTCTGCTGGGCTAGGCTTGCGATACGGTATGGTTATGCTGGCTTGCCGAGTGTGCAAGGATAACATCTGCCCATTGCTGCCGGTTTCCGTAGCTTCTCTCACTCTCAGCACTTCGCCCGCGAGAATTCGTCCCATTCGCCGGTAATAATCGGAGGGCTTGGCATAATCGCTTGGCAGTCCGTTCACAACATCATAGTGGTTAATGTTTCCGCTAGCGCCCATTAAAAACAAACTTACCGCATGACAGCCCAACGCTTCCTTGATTGCAACCGAGAGCTCGCCCGGGTAATCTGCGCTGTACTGGGTACCGCCAACCACATCCGTATGAGTGGCGTAATTCGTAATTACCCCGATTGGTCTGCCCTGCTTGTCATCAATCCGCAGTACGATTACCTGGGGATCTATAGGGCCAGCGGGGCGAACGATATGGGGATTGCCAATTCCGGGATTCGTACGTACAGTCCCATCTTGCATGAAGAAGCGGCGGTTAAAGGCAATACGGGTTACTTCCCCAAGCCCGACCCCTATTAGCGCCTCTTGGCGATTGTGGTAAGCCGTAATCGCTGCTTCAGCAGCTCTCTCGATCATCCAAGCCACATAAGCCTGATCATCCTGCAGGAATGTTGTGGATTTGACTGGGGGCCCTGTGTGTGTATGAGTGGCCGATACCATCACACATGATTCAGATATTCCGGTTCCCGCTCGTACCTGACTGCGTATCGCTTCCACGATGGGTCTGGTCAGATCGATGCAATCCAGAGCAATGATGGCAGCCGTGTTTGTGCTCGTCTGCCATACGACGGCTTTGGCATAAAGTTCATCCAGTATCCCGGTAGAGCGGCGATCATGGAAGTAACCGGGCATGGAGCAGCCTAGAGGCGGTGTAATGATTACCTCACTTATACCGCAACATATCATTTGAAAACCTCCCGCAATTCGATTACTTAGCTTTTAACACCCGGTCATAAGCGCTCTTATATGCTTCGAGCAATTGATCGACTCCGAGCTTTTTTACTTCACTTACATAGGAATCCCATTCGCTTATGCTTTTGTCACCCAGGATGAATTTCGTGATGGTCTCTTCACGGTGCTTCGTTATCGATTGACCAATTGTGTTCAGAATGTCCTGCTCTTTATCGGTGAAAGGAGGTTTCGGCTGCAGCTTAGGATCATATTTGGTTGCTTCCTTATAAGCATCCCGGGTGGCTTGTGACGAAATAGACAAGTGAGCATTGTAGTCGATCCAAGTATACGTTCCATAATTTAGCAAGCCTGGCTTCTCGCGTAATTCAGACACCGTCTTGAATGGATCGAGGAATTTCTTCTTCCCATCCTTCACTTCATAAGTAACACCTTCAACTCCCCAACTGGACATTTCCCGTCCTGCTTCGGTATAGAAGAAATCCATATACTTCATTACGTCCTTAATGTTCTTGGAGGTGGAGGAGACCGTCATACCGGAATCGACAACGTTCTCGTTCGGATTCTGTCTCTTGGCTCCGGCGAATCCGCTTGGCGGCGGCATGAACTGCAGATCGAATTGCGGATTATCTTTACGCAGCGGCGTATTATAGGTGTCCATTACCATATAATCCAGCAGGACGAATGTTTTGTTATTCGCAATGAAATCCTCGAATTTCTTCGTGTTTATGGATAACCAATCTGGCGGAATAAGCCCTTCCTTATAAAACTTGTTCATATAAACAACCATTTTCTTATAATTGTCTTCCGTTGGTCCGTATCTCCATTCTTTCTTATCGAAATCATAGTAGGGTCCATTTTCTGTCTCGAAATTGGGCGCCATCCGCGAAAGCGTGTTAAAGGCAGAGCGGGTGACGAGCGGATAGCTGTCAGGATATTGCAGCTTCAGCGCCTTAAGCACCTCATAGAGCTCATCGTAAGTAGTAGGGACCTTCAGATTGTGCTTCTTGAACACATCGTCGCGGTAGAGCCAGGTGATTCGATTCGTCTCTCCGAAGCCCTGATTCGGAAACATGTACATCTTGCCCCCATCAGCCATATAACGATCCTTGAGCTCTGGATAGGCAGCCAGCCACTTCTTGAAGTTCGGCATCACATCCAGGTGGTCGAGGATGTTGACCAGCGCACCTTGTTGCCCATATTTGTTGGCGGTTGGAAAATCGGACATATACATCAAATCCGGCATATTTCCCGATGCGATTGTCAGATTGACTGCTTCTTTATAATTGTCGCCTGGAGGCACCTGTCCTTCGATGATATAGTTCGTTTTTTCCGTGATTTCCTTCCAAATCGGCTTATCCTTGGCGTAGGACCAGTTGCCCTGAGCCCCTACGAGCATAGTTAACGTCTTTCTCTCCATGGTCTTTGACGAACTATCTGGAGAGTTCCCATCACCACTTGTATTTCCTCCGCATGCGGCCAATGTGAGTATAAGCATGAAGCTTAACAGGATTACGATTGTTTTTTTCATCTTTGCGGCTTAAGTCCTCGTACAGCAAGGACCTTAGTGCCTTTCCCCCTCATTATTCGAATTTGGCAAGCCTGGACCTGGCATACTGTTCAGCCTTTCAATGAACCAAGCGTAACTCCTTTGACAAAATACTTTTGCAGGAATGGATAAGTGAGCAGAATCGGCAAAGTTCCGATAAGAATGGTGGCATATTTCAAGGATTCCTCAACAATCTGGTGATCCTTGCCGATTGAGTTGCTGCCATCGAGATTGAATTGTCCGGATAGAACAATATTGCGTAAGATCACTTGAAGCGGTACCAGATCCGGATTCCGCAAGTACAGCAGGGCTGAGTAGAAATTGTTCCATATTCCAACGGCGTAGAACAAGCCTATGGTGGCCAGGGAAGCCTTCGATAAGGGCAGGGCGATGCGGAGGAATAGTCCGATGTCGCTTAACCCGTCCATCTTGCCCGCTTCCTCAAGCTCGTTCGGAAGACCGCTGAAAAAGGTGCGCATCAAGATCAAATACCACGCGCTCACTGCACCGGGCACAATCATAGCCCAGAAAGTGTCCACAATACCCAGGCTCTTTACTACCAGGAAGGTCGGGATGATCCCGCCGCTGAAGAACATCGTGATCACGACCAGCAGTGTAATTTGTTTGTGGAACAGCATTTTTTTCTTGGACAGCGCATAAGCTCCCATTGCCGTAAAGGAAAGAGAAACAGCCGTTCCGACTACGGTATAAATGACGGTGTTCAAGTAGCTCCGCCAGATTCTTGGATCATTTAATACAATTTCGTAATTAGCAAGGTTAAATCCTTTAGGCCATAGGGAAACTTCCCCCTTCAGTACAGATACATTGTCACTGAATGACACGGCTGCCATGTAGATGAACGGATAAACCGTTACGACAACAAGACCGAGCATAAGAATGACATTAATAACGTCAAATAATTGAACCCTTCTCTTCATGAATGCCTCCTGACGGTTACTCCGGAGGGAATAACGGATATTGAATGTCCAGCTACCATAGGCTCGTTTCTCCGGCTTTTCGGCTTAGATAGTTGGCACTTAACAGGAAGGCCAAATCGATCAGGGAGGTGAACAGGCCTATAGCAGTAGCATAGCTGTAATTGCCTTCCACAAGACCGACCCGGTACACATAGGTGCTGATGATGTCCGCGGTCTCATAGGTGGCAGGATTATAGAGCAGAAACACCTTCTCGAAGCCCACCGCCAGCACCTGTCCGATGCTGAGAATAAGCAGAATGACGATGGCAGGCATGATGCCTGGGAGTGAAATATGACGAATCTTGCTCCACCGTCCCGCTCCATCCATATCCGCCGCCTCATAGAGATGCGGATCAATGGCTGTAAGCGCAGCCAAATAGATAATAGAGGACCATCCGACACTTTGCCATATCCCGGATGTAACGAAGATTGTCCGAAACCACTCCGGGCTCATCAGCCAATTAATCTGCTCGAGCCCAATTCCCTCGATCATTCGATTGACGATGCCTCCAGAAGGCGAGAGAAAAACGACTATCATACTTACAATAACTACGTTAGAAATGAAATGAGGCAAATAGCTGACAGATTGAACAAAACGCTTAAATACCATGCTTCTCAGCTCATTCAGCAGCAGGGCAAGCAGGATGGGAGCTGGAAAGCCAAATACAAGGCTGTAAAAGCCAAGAAGGAACGTATTACGCAGCAGCTTGAAGAAATCAGGGTTCTGAAAAAACATAGCGTAATACTTAAACCCTACCCATTCACTGCCCCATACTCCTTTGAACAGATTGTACTTTTGAAACGAAATTGCGATTCCGAACATCGGAACATAATGAAAAATAACAAAATACAGCACAGTAGGAAGTACGAGCAATAATAAGAATTTGCTTTCGTGTAACCGTTTGCGAAATGAGCCTCGGTTAGGCTCCGCTGATTGCGGCGGCACCTGGGGATGAGCTTGCGCTGATTGGGTCAATTTCATTGATTCGCCTCCGTTACTGGTCGACTACCCGGGATTTTCTAATGTAGACGACTAGCCGATTTACGTTGCCAAACAAACACATGTGTTGTTACAATGAGCTCACCCCTAAATAGTAAGGGCAATAGAGAGAGCTGTATATATTCAATGCATCCGAATGTAAGCGTTTTATTAAATCGGACATAAGGAATATAATCGAACCTAAGGTAGATAAGTGGACGATACGCATAGACGCCTGGGCTGGCATGGAGGGGTATATTTGAACTGTGAGGGGGTACATGCATGATGTTTCGGTTTCCGGTACACCGCAATTCATTGTTTGTAAAACTGCTAATCGGTTTTTTTCTTGTCATCCTGCTGCTGATTTCCTTCAACATCCTGTCGTTCACCTTTTTCAAGGAAAATATTAAAAAAGAAATTATCGACCACAACACCCTAAATCTGAAAAATACAGTGGACAGCTATGAGAAGCAATTCCGTCTGGTGGAAAGCGTGATGCTTCGATTTTATTTCAGTGACCGATTGCTGCTGTTAGGGAACAATGGAGAGCAAGTAGACTATAATGCGATGAATGCCGTGAAGACAGAAATCAATACGCTGCTGTCCAATGAAATGCTGCATCTGAACAATTTGTTCGTTTTTTTCCGCAACCACCCTCTTGTGATCGATAAGGGAGGACTGGACAATGCATCGGACTTATTCTCAAAGCATTACGTAAGCGAAAAGTACAACGCGGCGTTCTGGAAACAACAGTTTCTTGAGGAGTATCCTCACCGGGTATTTCCTGCGGCTGAATTCAGGGAAACGAAGATTGACCGAACCGTGAATCCAATTGGCAAAATGTTTCCCTTTGTAGTGAAGAACAGGTTCAACAATCAATACATCATTACCGCCTTATTAGATGCGGAAGCGATGTTCCGAACTTTTCATTACTCTGGGCATGACAGCTTTCTCATTATGGACAACAACAAACAAACTATTTACAGAGCCTATAGTGAAAAAGAAACCGATGCGATGAACGTAGCCCAGAACGCTTTGGGGCGATTCTCTTATTCAGATTCACAAGGATATTTTGAGCGCAGCGACAGCTATTACTTCTACACTCAGGGTGAAATATCTGGACTGACCTATGTGAACGTCATTCCGGTGACCAGTATTACTGTACAAGTAGAGAGACTGACCATTCTATTGTTAACCTTGCTTGCAGTGGCTGTACTCCTGAGTGTTCTGATCTCCATCCTGCTCAGCATCAAATTCAATAATCCGATCCAAAGAATGGTTGAGATGGTTCAGAATAACGGGAAGCGGGGCAATGTTCGCAGCAAAATACGTGAATTTGATCTTATCAGTACGAATTTGGCTCATATGATCGATGCGAATGAAGCCATGAATAAGGATTTGACGCGAAAAAACAAAATATTAGAAAACTACGGTTATATAAGCAAAATCAACAACACCTATCAGTGGAACGATGTGCATGATTTGCTGGAGACGAGCAAGCCCTTTTATTTGATCGTCTTTCAACTGGTATTCACGGAACAGTTCCGCAGTCTCATGTCCGATGAACAAGCGAAAGCCGCCAACTATATTAAGGAATATATTCATATTGAGATCAGCGAGATGTTTCAGGATGCGGTTACCGTACAGATGGAGAAGAATCGGATATCCACGCTTATTTTCTCGGCTGACAATCCGAACGTTGTCCAGCAAATGCTGTACAAATTAAAGGAAGTGTTCGACCGCGACCGTGATACTTGTTATCTAACCATTGCATTTCGCCCGATTCTGCAGCATCAGGCCGATATTACGATGGCCTACGAACAGACGCAGTCCATGATACAACGCCGCCTGTTGGGCAAGGAAACGCAGATTATTACTGAAGACCATACGGAAGAGAATGTATACTTGTTCTTCACGGCTCTGGAGCAGGAGCTGTATGCAAGCCTGCAGCTGGGGCAAGGAAGCAGGGCAGAGGAGCTGGTCAGGCGGAGCTTGCTTCAGCTTGAGGAACGGCAGGCCAGTGTATACCAGTTCGCACAGTTCGGCAAGGAAGTGACAATGAAAGTCATTAAGGCATTGTTGTCGCACAATGTAGATATTACTCTGCTTCTGAGCACGCATAATCCGTTCCAGAATGTACAGGAGTGTGCAAGCCGAGAGGAATTCGAGACCTTGTTCCGGCGTATGATCGGGGATGCCGTGCTGCTCATTCGGGAGAGGAAGGAAGAGCAGGATCCGATTCGCGACTTCGTGTTCGATTACGTGGAGGAGCATTATGGCGAGGACATCTCACTGGAGCTGGTGGCGGATAAGCTGAACCTGTCGCGAAGCTATTTGTCCACTTATTTTCGCGAGAAGACGGGAATGACCTTCACGGATTACTTGAATGAGCTGCGAATCATTCGTGCCAAGGAAATGCTTTGCGAGAGGGATGTGCGCATCCAGGATGTAGCCAAGCGGATCGGCTATCATAATGTGAATTCCTTCATTCGCATGTTCAAGAGAATCAGCGGATTGACGCCGGGAGAGTTTCGAAGGCTGGAACTGCAGAAGGAGATGCTAGACTGAGGGGATTGGGAGTTTCTTGTGCGAGTGCTGCGGCTGGTGTGGGTGGGACAGATGTCGAAAATTTCGACATCTGCCTTAGTTGGGTAAAGTCGATGGTGGGGTGGAAGCAGGAATAGGCTTGTAAAGTAAACAGTGCCTCTACCTGATCATAAAACCACCAGATGTTCGCATATGACCTCCAGACAGCATGTAAGCTTTTATCGTTTGCTGCATGGTGGTGTGTTCTGGAAGCAGATGTGCCTCACATTTGGCGCATTTGAACAGGAATTGGTAGAAGGCATCGTCAGTGCCACCAGTGGGGAACAAGTGGTAGTCCTTTTGAAACTGAACAATATTGGAAGATTCACCCAGTAATGACCTTAACTGAGGATCGAATAACCAGGTGTAACAGACGAACCCTTTATAAGGCGATTCCGGGAAATAGGTGTTGAAGAACGAGATGGCCTGTTCGTAGGAATTATTGTACTGTTCACGATTCAGCTTCCCTACTGCAGGTATATGTACGTCCAACAGTGTGTCACCTGGTGATAGGACCAGACTCCATTCTTGCGTGTTGAGGGATGTGAGTTGGCGAATAGCGTATCCATCCGTTGTGATGAGATTACCCTTGATCACTTCTACTGTCTGTTCATGAATGGAGGTCCAGCCACTCTCGGAATCGTAAATCCGGTTCGTACCATCCAAAAGTCCATCGTTCCTGTAACGGAGGTCGGGGGCTGCCAAAGCGATTATTCGTCCGTCATGGATATTGCGGTATGCATAGAGATGGTTGCCGAAGGTTTGAAGCCGGAATTGAAGTCGTCCCAGCATATATAAATTCCCCTTGTAATGACTCATCAGCCAGGCAAAGTAGGACATTCCAAGTCCGATTATCCCATTGCGCTCCTGATATAAGCCCATACTATTCCTGACATCCCACACCGTGTCGATCACGATGTCATCGGGAATGCTCCGGCTTGCATAAATTTCTTGCAGACGAGTTGTCCCAGACAAGAGGAGGATCAGAGGAAACAAGGCCGCGAGTGACGGTCCAGCGTTAGAGGGAACCGGCCATGAGCCGAGAGGCTCGCCTGTGTAGTCGGAATGCTGGAACAGAACATAATGCCATAACCAAGCTAACAAACACAAGCTCTCATCGCTCCTGATGTGCGAAGCAGCTGTAAGCACTGCCTGAAGCTGATCCTCGGATAACTGAGTAAAGGCTGCTGCTGACTCCAAATAATCCGGCTGGAGAAAAGGGATTCCCTCCACCGGGAAACTGGCGTTTGCTTGATCCCAATTGCGTTTCCACGATTCCGGAATATTCGTGAGGGCGAGCGAGCCGGCTAACTTGTCTAATTCGGTCATCAAGAAGTTACCTCCCTTATTTTGGCTGTACCGTTGAATCTGCGCTTGGCTGTTACTTTCAAACGCTATCGATGAGTTAAGACCAGTCCGTCACCATCGGTTATTGGGAAGGAGGATGTTCGATTGCCGAGCTTAAGCGGACACTGGATAAACCGATGTCCTGTAAGAGGAGAAGGTGAGGCTATGCAACCTTGCCAGTGGTTATTTGCCCATCCAGCGAAGTCCTTTGGGATAGTGGTTCTTGATCAGGCCGTCGCTGATCTTTCCCCAGCCTAAAGGGAAACCGTCTACAGCGACGATGCACCACCCCGCGGCTGAGGGGTCTGAGGCCGCGATTGCTTCGCCCCGCAGGTAGGCTACTACTGCGGGGTCATCTGCAGCGAAGCTTGCGACGCTGCCGGCAGGCACTTCATGCGGCGCGCATGCGAGCGCCAGGGCGTGGGCCGGTTCGACCCGGCCCTTCTTGATGGCGGCCAGGTGAAGGCCTGGCCGGAGGGTCTTGAGCCCGTCGAGCGCGCTCGCGCTGAACGGGCTGGCCGCGGCGTGCGGCAGCCAGTAGAGCTGCTCGCCGAACAGCAGCGGCTCGCCTGGACCGAGCGCGAGGCCCGGCAGCGCGGCCGCGAGGAACGCGCTGGCTTCGCGCATCGCGGCGGCAGCGGCCGCGTGCGCCGGGTCGCCCGCGCCGCGGCGCTTCGGCGCACGGCTGTCGCGCTGGCGCGCACCGCTTGGTGCACTGGCGGCTGCATATGCCGCCGCTTGGGAAGCGCCTCGCCGTGCGGCGGCAACGTCCGTGCGGTCAGCACGGCGGCTTCGTCTCGCTGCTCCGCTGCCGCCAATCGGCTGCCCCGACTCCCGCTCACTGCTCTCCGCGCCGCCAATCAGCTGCCCCGACTCCCGCTCACTGCTCTCCGAGCCGCCAATCGGCTGCCCCGACTCCCGCTCACTGCTCTCCGCGCCACCGACCGCGCGACTTCCGCTGCGCGGCAGCTCGTCCGCCTTGCGCAGCAGCGCCACGAAGTGGCCTTCGCCGCGCTCGCGGTGCGGCCAGAACCGTTCCGTCCGCTGGACGGAGAATTCCGGGTACCTCGAAGTAAACTTCTCGAGCACCTCTTCATTCTCCTCGCGGTTGAACGTGCAGGTGGAATAAGCCAGTGTGCCGCCTGGCTTCAGCATCTGGGCAGCCGAGTCCAGGATGTCGAGCTGACGAACCGCACACATCTCGACATGCTCAGGCGACCATTCTGCCCGTGCATCTCCATCCTTTCTAAACATACCCTCGCCAGAGCAAGGGGCATCCAGCATAATCTTATCGAAGAACAACGGGAACCGTTCTGCCAATTGAGCAGGAGTTGCGCTAGTGACAACCGCATTGCGGATTCCATAGCGTTCTATGTTCTCGCTGAGAATTTTTGCCCGGGCGGAGTGTATTTCGTTGGCAATCAGCAGACCCTCTCCCTGCAGCATACCCGCAAGCTGTGTAGATTTTCCGCCTGGCGCGCCAGCCAGATCAAGCACTACGTCTCCCGGCAGCGGTTGAAGCAGCTCAGCTGCTGACATGGCAGAGGGCTCCTGAATATAATACACTCCTGCATGATGATAAGGATGTTTGCCTGGACGCATGGGATCCTCATAATAATAACCTGTCGGACACCAAGGGACCCGCTCCAGGTGGAACTCCTGTATAACTTTAATCAAGTAAGGCTGCATAATCTGAGAGTGATTGATTCGCAGCGGATTGATTCTCAGCCCTTGTGTTCGAGGAGACTTGTAACTCTGCAAGAACGCCTCACTCTCGCTCCCTAACTGCTCTGTTATACGATTAATGAATGCTTCCGGCAAGTCGGACGACTGAATATTGGACGGGGTAGATGCTGACATCGGAACGGACGATCCTCTCATGACTTTCACATTTTTTCTTATATTATACGCACAACGGCCAAAGACAGCAAAACTAACCGAATCCCGAATACGTGCATCAGGAAAAGAACTCCATTATAATGACTCGTATCGGAGCTGAATTCCAGATTCGAACATTGCGCATACAACTTGGGGAGGTTGCTGTACATATGAAGCCCAATGAATACGAACAAGCTCGCTCTCTTGGAGAAGCTGCACTAGTGGCAAAGACACAGGGAGCTGCAATTGGAAATGGTGAAATATATTTGGGAGCGATCGGTTCACCTGCTGTTTTTTATGTGCTTGACGCTCTGACCGGACAAGTCAAATTCAGCGAAGCTATGCCGGGTCACGATGTGATCTGGGCGGTTACAATCGGCTCGGACAGCAATGTTTACTTAAGCGGTACACACACCGGAATTTTATTCCGTTACAGACCACTGGAGCAGAAGCTCGAGCAGGTTGGCATCAATCCTTCCAATCCTTGGGTTTGGGATTTGGATGCTTCATCTGATGGTTATATTTATGGTTCGACCTACCCGGAATCCCGAATCTTTGTATACGATATTCACTCTTCTACATTCACGGACATGGGTACCGTTATGGAAGGGCAGGATTACGCCCGGGGCTCTGGTGTAACCGATCGTTATTTGTATGCCGGTATTGGGACCAAGGCATATTTGTTCCGGTATGATCGGGCAACAGGGGATAAGCTCGAGATCCAACTGCCTATTACAGGCAAGGATTATTCAATCTCCAATGTGTGGTCGTACGGAAACCGATTATTCGTCGCTTATGGAACCTCGCTGTTGGTTCTTGACGAGACAAGTTATACAGTCATTCATCAGCTCGATTGGCAATCTGTAAATGCCTTTGACG
>JARBUQ010000047.1 GCA_029239545.1 Paenibacillus sp. | reverse complement strand
CTGTTCAACATCGCAAGCTCCCTCATCGCGCTGCCGCTGTGTTACCTGCCTGCCATCAGTAACTGGCAGGCGAAGCCGAAGATCCCTCCGGACCGCTCATAAGAGCGACGCCGGAGCTCGTGCCGAGGCGAGCAGCCCCCGCCTCGATCATCGCAAGCGCAGTCGCCCAGTCGCGCACGCCGCCCGACGCTTTCACTTGCACATGCGGCGACACAGCCGCACGCATCAACCGAATATCGTCCACCGTCGCCCCGCCAGGGCCGAAGCCGGTGGACGTCTTAACAAAATGCGCGCCCGCTTGCTCAGCAAGCTCACACGCCTCCCGCTTCTGTGCGTCGTTCAGAAATCCCGTCTCCAGAATCACCTTTACAATAGCCTGGCCTTCCACGGCCTTAACTACCTCGCGGATATCCGCTTGCACAGCAGCGCGATTGCCTTCTAACAGCAGTCCGACAGCAAGCACCATATCGATGTCGCCCGCACCTTGCTCAGCCGCATGAGCCGCTTCGAACGCTTTGACAACTGAAGCGTTAGCCCCGAGCGGAAAACCTACAACAGCGCTTATTTTTACAGAGGTACCGGCCAGCTCCTCACGACAAAACGGCACCCAGTATCCGTTCACACAAACACTATAGAAACCAAACTGCGCAGCCTCCCGGCACAGCTTATGCACGGCTGGAAGGGTCGAATCCGCCTTAAGCAGGGTATGGTCGATATATCGAGGCAGCTCCATTAAACCTACCGTCCCTTGGCGCTCAATTCCATCCGTCATTCGTCCTTTACCTCTTTTCCCAATAGCTGAAGAGCACGTCTAAGAACTTGATGATTGTTGGAATAACCAGACTGCTGCTGCTTCTTCCACGCTTCTTCGGGAGCTACCCATTCAACCGAATTAATTTCCTCTACTTGAGGCTGATGCGTTCCATCCATCGCCTGCACGAGGTAATAATGTACGATTTTGTCTACCAGCCCCTTGGTCGGATGATTATATTGATACGTTACCGCATCGAGCGCATGATGAATACGTCCCCGAATGCCAGTTTCTTCTTCGATTTCTCGTAAAGCGGTCTGCTCCTCCGTTTCGCCCGGCTCCATTTTGCCCTTGGCCAACGTTACCTTTCCATATCGGTCCTGAATGATCTGGATCTCGACAACATCACCTGTACGTCTGAATACAACGCCACCTGCTGATAGTTCCTTCATCCTAACCCTCTCCTTTCAAAATTCCAGGATGCAAGAAGGATTCCGCCTCTAATGCTCTAGAGAACGAAATCCTTGCAGTGCTCCTGTTCAAACTTAACTGACTGGTAAAAGTGTGGGTGTGGGCAAAGCAGCATTCGACGGTTTCTTGGCTCGTTCTATCACTCTCACCAGCTCGCCTTGACACTCATTAACTCCCGCTTCCAGCACCGTTACCTGACACACCTTGCCGATCATATCCTTATTCCCTGCGAAAACCACATTCAAATAATTATCCGAATAGCCCATCATCAGACCGCTATCAGGTGCGCCTTTGTACACTCGCTCGGGAATCACCTCAAGCGTCTTTCCCACATACTTCTCTGCGTATGCAAGTTGCATGCGCTCCGATAAGTCTATGAGCTCATGAACCCGCTCATTCTTCGTTTCGTCAGGAACCTGATCTTCCATTCGTGCAGCTGGAGTGCCTGTCCTCTTGGAGTAAGGGAACACATGCATCTCAGCGAACCCCATCCGCTCGATAAAACCGAAGCCTTCACGGAACATCTCCTCGGTCTCGCCCGGGAATCCTACAATCACGTCAGTGGTGATCGCCACACCCGGCATCGCCTGGTGAATCTTCTCGATTTTCTCTCCGAACTCGGCTGTCGTATACTTCCGACGCATACGGGAGAGCACTTGATCGTGGCCAGATTGAAGCGGTATATGAAGATGGCGGCACATCTTGGGAGAAGTATTGAGCACCTCGATCACTCGCTCATTGATCTGGCTTGCTTCAATAGAGCTGATGCGGATCCGCTTCAAGCCCTCAACCTTGTCCAGATCCCACAGAAGATCAGCCAAGCCGTATTCTTCCATATCTTCTCCATACCCGCCTGTATGAATACCAGTGAGGACGATTTCCTGATATCCGGCTTCCACCAGCATATGCGCCTGTTTGATCACACTGTCCGGCTTGCGGCTGCGCATAAGACCACGCGACCACGGAATGATGCAGAACGTGCAAAAGTTGTTGCAGCCTTCTTGTATCTTGAGGAAAGCTCTTGTCCGATCATCGAACTGTGGCACATCCAGCTCTTCGAATTCACGGGTCTTCATAATATTGCGCACTGCATTAATCGGTTGACGCTCCTGCTCATACTGCCGAATGAGCGGAATAATACGGTCCCTGTCCTGCGTGCCAATGACCAAATCCACACCAGGTATGGCAAGCAGCTCAGCCGGGGAAGTCTGGGCATAACAGCCAGTTACGGCAACGACCGCATCTGGATTACGTCGAATGGCTCGGCGTATGATTTGTCTGCTTTTCTTATCCCCAGTGTTCGTTACCGTACACGTATTAATAACGTATACATCGGCTGTATGCTCGAAATCGACCTGTTCATACCCGTCTTTTTTGAACAATTGCCAAATTGCTTCTGTATCATAAAAGTTGACCTTGCAGCCCAGCGTATGGAACGCTACTGTGGACATCGTGTCAGCCTCCCATCTCTCCGGTTTCATATAATACGCACGTCAATGCGACCATTCCAGCTGTTTCCGTGCGAAGTATTCTGGCTCCCAACCCGACAGCTTTACAGCCTGCCGCTTCGGCTTCCAGCAGCTCCTGCTCGGTAAAGCCGCCTTCAGGACCAATAATAAGCAGCACGGTTGTTCCCCCTGCAGCAGCTTGATCAGGGAACGTCTGCCTGAGTGCAGTGCGCAAATGCTGGCCGTTCTCTTTCTCGTAGCAAAAATAGGCCGAACCTGCATCGCCGACAAGCTTGAGCAGTTGCTTCCAGGTTACGGGTGAATCCACCTCAGGAACGCGATTGCGATGCGCTTGCTCGGCTGCTTCCTTGGCGATCTTCCGCCAACGGTCAACCCGCTTTGCTTCTTTACGTTCATCATACTGAACAACCGTTCGCGCAGACAAGAAAGGAATGAAACGAACTGCACCAATCTCGGTCCCTTTCTGGATCACGGTCTCCAGCTTATCTCCTTTGGGCAGACTCTGGGCGATCCACACTTGAACACCCGGTTCAGCCAATAAAGGAAGCTCCTCTTGTATTGCCGCTTTCACAAGGCCTGCCTGTATGTCTGTTATTTTAACAAGCGCTTCTCTTCCTTGTCCATTGCTGCATATGATCTGATCGCCAATTCGGGCACGCATCACCTTTTGCAAATGATGGGCATCGTCATCCGTCAGAATCGCTTCGGTAGTGGTCAATTGGTTAGGGTTAATGAAATATCTTTGCATGTTCGTAACCTCGCTCATGTTGCTGGAACTTCAGTTCCAATGTCCACCCTACATCTTACAACTTTTTGTACCAAAAAGCTACCGGCGCGATTTCAGTCTTTCTATCTTTCACTGACTGGGTAGGTGATCATTTCCCTCCAGTAACCCCAACATGTTAGTTGATTAGGACCTTTTTCGAGACAAAAATCCTAGTTGTCTTTCTTGCCGCCCTCTCTGCCATTTTTTGCTTTACAGATATGCAGGAATAGCGCTAACATGGAAAAAGAAAATTACTATTCGAGGCAGACGAAAGGATGAGATTTTTGTGCCATTAGTAGATATGCCCCTAGAGAAGTTAAAAACGTATCAGGGTATCAACCCGCGGCCAGGTGATCACGACGAATATTGGGAACGCGCTCTTGAAGAAATGCGCTCAGTAGATGCGCGCGTAGAGCTCATTCCTAGTGCATTCCAGGTGCCGACCGCAGACTGCTTCGATCTATATTTTACCGGCGTGCGCGGTGCCCGCATCCACGCCAAGTATTTGCGTCCCAAGAACTTGCAGGAGCCGCATCCGGCCGTCGTACAGTTCCATGGCTACACAGGTCACGCAGGCGAATGGCAGGATAAACTGAACTACGTATCGCTGGGCTTCTCGGTGCTGTCGATGGACTGCCGCGGCCAAGGCGGCAAGTCAGAGGATACAGGCGGCGTGACGGGCAATACGCATCATGGGCATATCATTCGCGGGCTTGACGATCACCCTGACAACCTGCTGTTCCGCCATATTTTCCTCGATACGGCACAGCTTGCCGGCATCGCGATGAATCTGCCGGAAGTTGACGCCGAGCGCGTTGTCGCTATGGGCGGCTCGCAAGGCGGTGCCCTTACGCTTGCCTGTGCGGCTCTTGAGCCGAGAATCAAGCTTGCTGCGGCAACATTCCCGTTCCTCAGCGACTACCGCCGTGTCTGGGAGATGGATCAAGCCAAGGACGCTTATGCGGAGCTTAAGACGTTCTTCCGTCACTTCGATCCGCAGCACGAGCGCGAGGATGAGATTTTCACCCGGCTTGGCTACATAGACATCCAGTATCTTGCCAACCGCATCCGCGGGGAAGTGCTGATGGGTGTTGGGCTGATGGATACGGTGTGCCCGCCATCCACACAGTTCGCTACCTACAATAAGATAACAGCTCCGAAGCGTCTGGAAATCTTCCCGGATTTCGGCCACGAAGGGCTGCCAGGCTACCAGGACAAGGTCATGCAATTCCTGCTCCAAGTGTAAGCATCCGAGCTTTGCATCAGATACAACTGCACAAACCAAAAGACGCCTTGCGGCGTCTTTTGGTTTGTGCGGGACAGCGAGCGGCATAAGCGGAAGACATTCAGTCCAAACTCACACAACAACAAACAATTCCAGCAAAAAATTAGTAATATCGCTCGTATAAGCTAAGATCGGCTGTATTGTAACCCTGCTAATCGGCGGAATCAAGGCCATGATCAGAAAGGCATATATGCCCCACTGCTCATACTGAGCCATTTTAAGACGCAAACGCAGAGGAACCAGATCTTCAATGATGCGATACCCGTCAAGAGGCGGCAGCGGAATTAGATTAAAAACAAACAAGAGTACATTAAGCTGGATCAAAAATGAAAAGAACATCAGGACGGCCTTGATCACACCTTCTGAGGCCCCATTCAGAACTCCGAATTTCACCAAAGCGCCCAGGAGCGCTGCACCAAGGACCGCAATCAACAAATTGCTGAGCGGCCCGACCGCCGAAACGACAACACCCATTAACCGTGGATACTTGAAGCGCCCCCGGTTCACAGGCACCGGCTTCGCCCAACCGAAGCCTGCTATCAGAATGAGCAGGGTTCCCAATACGTCCAGATGAACCATCGGATTCAGAGTCACTCTTCCAGCATTGTATGCGGTCATATCTCCGAACTTGTAAGCAGAGTAAGCGTGAGCGAATTCATGCACCGTAAACGCAATAATTAATACAAGGACGACAAACGGAAGCTCATCCAGCGAATACCGAAAAAATCCACCCATATCCATCCGTCCACCTACCCTTTCTTCGCCACGAAGGCAATCCAATCCTGATCCCGTTCAATCGATTCAATTGTAAAACCAGCCGATACCAGCCCTTGAGTCACAGCCTCTTCCTTGTTCTTGAATATGCCTGACGCGATGTAAATTCCGCCTGGAACGAGTGCCTCGTATACATCGCTCACGAACAGCAGTATAATTTCTGCCAGTATATTCGCTACTACTAGCTCAACAGGCAGCTTCAACCCTAATTGACCGTTGGCGGATAAGCTTTCATCACGGAGGATGCCTAACAGGTCGCTCTCGGCAATGACAATGCGGTGATCCAGCTTATTAAGCGTTACGTTCTCTCTTGCACTGTTTACCGCTACCGGATCCAGATCCAGAGCCAGCACTCTTCCTGCTCCCATCATAGCAGCCGCGATGGCTAATACACCAGAGCCTGTTCCCACATCAATCACGTTCATCCCGGGCGTAAGCTTCGTCTCCAGCGTCTGCAAGCATAACGAGGTAGTAGGATGTGTTCCGGTCCCGAAGGCCATACCAGGGTCAAGCTCGATAATCCATTCGTCCGCACGCTCTGGTATATATGTTTCCCATGTGGGCTTGATTGTCAGTCTCTCCGTAATGCGCAGCGGTTTGTAATATTGCTTCCAGGCGGTTGCCCATTCCTCTTCATCCACCTCACGATGCGCTATTACGGCTGGCCCTATATCGATGCCAATTTCATCACGAAGGACAAGGACAAATTGTTTCAATTGTTCTACAAAACCATTCATTTCTTCAGCAGGCTCGCCGAAATAAGCTTTGATCTCGGCCTCCCCTTCCGGAATATCGTTCAAAGGGGTGTCGTACAGCTGACCATAGGTCGTATCCCGCACTTTATTCAACGTACCGGACTCCTCTATGGAAACTCCGCCCGCTCCCAGCTCATGGAAGAAGTTAGAGATCATCTCGATCGCTTCCTCCGTAGTATGTATCGATATTTCTTGCCACAGCATTTCTTATTGCCCCTTTCATTCGTCCCAATCGCGCAAACGACCCGCACTCGTATAGAGTCGGGACGCCGCGAAGTCTTTCCTATTGTACTATATTCCTTGCAGACTAGTAAAACCTATCCTTGATTCCATTTTTATATTTCTCAGGCTGTCGATGACTGCTCTTATTATACGGGTTACCAAGCAGAGTCATGACTGCAGGCAGCAGCATACCACGCACCAGAAACGTATCCATCACAATCCCAATGGCCATTATGAAACCGAACAGGAACAGCTCCTGCAAAGGCTGGGTAATCAGAACACAGAACGTTGCCGCAAGAATGACACCTGCTGATGAAATCACACCTCCCGTTAATGCTACACCGCGGCTCACGGCTTCTTTCCATGGTCTTGTCCAAGCCTCTTCCTTAATCCGGGAAACGAGCATAATGTTATAATCAACTCCCAGGGCAATCAGAAAAATAAAGGTGTACATTGGCAAACGATAGCTCATCGAGTCATAGCCGAGCAATAGATGAAACACACCCCAGCCTAAACCCAGTGCTGCACAATACGAAAGCAGCATGGTCACTAGCATAGCAATTGCCAATACAATTGAACGGGCCTGCAAGGCCAGCATAATCAAGATGAACACCGTAATAAGGGAGAAGACCAAGAGGGTATCCCTTTGATTCATGCTTCGCACGTCCAACTGTTCAGCCGTCTGCCCGCCATAATGCAAGGAATAATCCACAGCCGGAAAACCGCTTTTATCTAATAGCATTTGCTCATTGTCGCGAAGCTCAGCCAGTACATCCAGAGAGGATTGATCATACGGATTGGACTGTAAGGTCAACTGCAGCTTCAGAGCATGTTTGCTCTTCGACAAAAAGTTTGCTGTTGCAGCAGGCTGGGTCGACTGCTCTGTTGTAAATTTCGGCGTAATGCTGCTTACCCCGCTCTGCCCTTCGATAAGCGATATCAAAGTCGTTACTTTTCCAATAAATGCAGGGCTCAGCTCGATTTCGCTGTCTGACTTCAGGAATACGGTGACAGGTGCAAGCTGTCCAGGAGGAAATCGCTGCTCCAAAATTTCAAAGCCTTGTCGAGATGGGGTGTCACTAGGAAATGATTTCATCAGGTTGAAGGAATATTGAATCGTTGCAGCATTGAGTGATGCGGCTGTTAGCAGCAACAACAGAATACAAGCTGTTATAGTCGGTTTTCTCGTAATAAACACACCTGTTCTTGTCCAGAAACCAGTCTTAATGATCTCAGGCTGAGCATCCAGCTTCGGCACGAATGGCCAGAATACCCGACGCCCGATCAGCGCGAACACTGCTGGAATAAGCGTTAATCCTCCAAGCAGAATGATGATCATCGCCACGGAGAAGACTGGAGCGAAGTGATGATAAGGCTTGAACAGAGCCGTGAACAAGGTCAGCATTGCAATAAGTACCGTTCCGCCGCTAAAGAGAATGGGCTCCGCTACATGCGTCCAAGCGTTCCTCATAGCCTCGTACTTCGAGCTCGCCTTCCCAAGCTCCTCCCTGTATCGTGAAAAAATAAACAAGCAGTAGTCCGTCAAAACGGCGAACAGCAAAATCATCATAATAGAAAGAGCTTGCTTGTCCACGATAAACCAGCCTTGCTTGGCTGCCAATCCTAGTATGCGATCTACCACCTGATACACCATCCCTGCAATCACTAACGGAACAATCGCGAGCAAGGGTGATCGATAAATGATAATAAGGATAATCAGAATTAATCCTATCGTCGCAAACATTAAGACCAGGTCCGCATTTTTGAAAAGCGAGATCGTATCCGAAGCAATACTGGCCGGTCCTGTGATCTCAAACTGCAAGGTGCCTAAATCTGTCTGCTCGATATAACTTCTGATTTGCTGCAGTGTCTCATAAATTTGATCCGATTCGAGCGCTTGATTCAGGGTAACATTGAGAATCACCGTTGTTCGATCCTCGGAATACAATTGATTCTGTGCTTCCAGTGGGAGCAGATGAAACGGCAAGGAATTGGATATATGGGAGGGCTTACTGTCAGATGCAAGCCACTCACTAATTCCTTCCAGCTTGGCTTTTTCCTGATCCGTTACTGCACTCTGTCCATAAAACACCAGCAGCGCCGTTAAACCATCATCCGAAGGAAAATGTTCATCCATAATCTGTTCAGCTATGGCAGATGGGGTATCGTTGTGTATACTTCCTTCACCTGTGTTTTGCGCATACGGTTTGGCCCCAGGCGCTGCTGCGCTTAGCACGATGATGACAATAAGCCAGCTTATAATAACAAGCTTGGCTCCCTTCGGACTATTTATGAAGCCCGCGAGTTTGTGCATCGCTCGATTCGTCATGTTCATAACCTCCTGTCCTTCTCAAATGAGTTTAGAACAGACGTATGAACAGGAGATGAACGATAGATTACAGATTGGGGAGCCGGACCTTAATGGCTGTTCCTTCCCCCAGCACGCTTTGCACTTCAATCCTGCCTTGATGAAGCTCGATAATTTTGTACACAATGGACAACCCAAGTCCGCTTCCTGAACGGGATCGGTTCCTCGACTTATCCGCCTTGTAGAAACGTTCAAATATATGGGGCAGCTCCGCACTCGGGATCCCTATGCCTGCATCTGCAACCTCCACTACAATGTCCTGATTCTCTGCCCATAACCGGATTCGAATCGTTCCCCCCGGATGGGAGAACTTGATGCTGTTCGAGAGTAAGTTAAGCCACACTTGATATAAGAGCTCCCGGTCAGCACAAATAACGATCTCAGACATCTCAGGCTCTATAATCAGATCTTTCTCCGTCCATTGCCACTCGGTTACAATGACAAGTTGGCGAATTTGTTCATCCAAACGGTATGTGGAAGCTTTCAGCATGCTCGTTTCCTTGTCCAGCGAAGCCAGGGTTAACAGCTGCTTGCTTAAAGAGGATAACCGCTTACTTTCTTCCGTAATGATCTGAAGGTACTTCTGCTCCTCCTCCCGGGTTGCTTCCTGGTCCAGAATCGTTTGGGCAAACCCTTGAATAGATGTTAACGGGGATTGAATTTCGTGAGACACATTTGCAACAAACTCCTGCCGCATAGCATCCAGCTTGTGCAGGGACTGTGCCATCAGCTTAAAATGTCGAGCCAAATTACCAATTTCGTCTCGCCGCGATACATCCATTTCGAGATCAAAATCGCCGCCGACAATTTTATTGGTTGCCTCCGTTAATTTTTTTAGAGGCTTCACAATATATCGGGTCAATATAACGATCAGAGCAAGGCTAAATAAAAATGTAAATCCTAATAATGCGGATAACAGGATCCGCACATCGCCAATTTGCTGCTCCAAATTCGGACGCACGAACAACGCGTAGGGGTGCCCCTCCACCTGAACAGGAAGTCCAACGCTGTTTCTAACGCTATTCTCAAAATAGTCGGTCACCATCAGTTGACGCTTCGTACTGATCCCGTTATAAACTTCCCCTTCTAGTACTCGGCGGATTTGCTCAGAATCCAACTGTTTATGTTTGAAGGGGCTGCCATATACTGTGCCTTCCAGCTTGTCGTTAACGGCATAAATTTGAAACCCCATGCTGGCAATGCGTGTGAGGTAAACATCCAGCGGAAGCCCAGGCATTTGTTCAAATAAGCCGCGAATTTCAATGCCGATCTTCATCACTTTGGATTCATTATTATTTTTGATTTTGGCCAAATAATACAGATTAGACACGAATAACGCCAGCACACTGCTGACCAGAACAATCAGAATAAAAATGACCACAATTCTTATATATAACGTTCTCATCCGCTGCGCTCCTCGAACTTATAACCCAAGCCACGCACGGTAGTGATTACAAAATCATTCGTCTTGTCATAGAACCGTTCTCTCAATCGTTTGATATGTACGTCAACCGTCCTGCTGTCCCCTTCGTAGTCGACTCCCCAAATTAATTGTACAAGTTGCTCCCGCGTGAAGATCCTACCAGGCTGACTGGCGAGCTGGGCCAATAATTCGAATTCTTTGAGCGGAATGATGAAGGCTTCGCCGTCAATCCTCACCTCATAGCTTTTTCGGTCAATACAGGTGTTGTTGATGTGGATTAATTCGGAGGAGACTATCTGATATCGGCGTAATAAGGCCTTAATCCGGAACAGCAGCTCTTTGGGCTCAAAGGGTTTTACCAAATAGTCGTCTGCGCCAGATCCAAACCCTTTTTCTTTGTCCTCTATTTCCCCTTTGGCCGTCAGCATAATGACAGGGATATCATAATGTGAACGGATGTCCTGACAAACCTCCAAGCCATTCTTGCCAGGCATCATAACATCTACGACCGCCAAGTGAACTTGTTCATTCTCCATGATTTGTAAGGCTTGCTCCCCGTCCTCAGCAACAAAAACGACGCTGCCTTCTTTTTGAATAATGAAGCGGAGCAGTTCCCGGATGTGGGGATCGTCATCTGCAACTAAAATATGGACTCTCAACGGTTATACACCTGCTTCTTCAGCTTGAGTTGAACTGCTTGACTGTTAACCATTGGCCGCACATCGGAATCCAATATTGCTTGAGGAGCTGTCGGGCGTATTGGAGCTCCTGGCGGCAACCCGATAACGATTGCAATATGATTTGTGGCACAGAAAGGAACCGCCCCGCATGGAACGCCGATCGCCTGTATCCGGACCGCGAGGGTTATCACGCGCTTCCAGCGTATAAGTGTCACCGCTAAACCAATCCGACGTCCACTCCCAGACGTTGCCGGAAACATTATAGAGACCGTATCCGTTAGGAGGAAAAGATTGAGCAGGCGCAGTCCCTGTATAACCGTCTCGCGCTGTATTTTTCTCGGGAAATGTACCTTGCCAAATGTTGCACATATGTTGATTATCCGGAGTAAGCTCATCTCCCCAAGGGTATATCTTCTGTTCCAGCCCCCCGCGTGCTGCATATTCCCATTCTGCTTCGGTCAGCAGTCGCTTTCCCTTCCACTTGCTATAAGCCAAGGCATCATTGTACGATACATGCACTACAGGGTGATCCATTCGTCCTTCCACACTTGTACCCTTCCCTTCGGGTTGAAACCAGTAAGCATCCTTCACCGCGTACCACCAGGGAGTATCTTGAGTAGAGCCTATTATGAATCGATGGTTCGCAGGGGGCAAGAAAGGAGCAAATACATAGGACCAGCCGAATCGTTCTGCTTCTGTCTTGTATCGGGTAGAGCGGATGAACAACTCGAACTCTTCATTCGTTACTGTTGCGGCATCTACGTAAAAAGGATTAAGCGTAACTTCATGAACCGGTCCTTCTCCATCCGCCGGAAATCCGGATTTTCCGCTATTGCCCATAAGGAAAGTTCCCCCCGGTAGCAGTACCATCCCCTTACTCCTCTGCTCTATATCAGTGGGACTGCTGTCAGAGAGTTGTGATTGTGGCGCTGCAGCTTCATTAGTAGAGAATTCGCTCCGGCTTGTTGAGCAGCATGACCCGGGTGTTTTATCAGACATCTCGTAAATCCCTCCTACGTCTTCATGTCTTGTCTATAAATAGCTATCATTCTATATTAAGCTGAACGCCTGAAGTCAGCAAGTTTCCGCTACCTGGTCTATATTGACATGTCAAAATAGCCTCTCCGTCAAACGGAGAGGCTGCCATTCATACGGCGTACTGCCGCTGCAAAGCAAGAATGATGATTGTTCAGGTTTCATGCTCAAGATGCTAATGAAGTCCTCCGCACTGTTCGATTACACGAATCGTCTGAGGGTGGATCTCCTCTGCAACAACCATAGTCAACCGGTCGTCGCTGCCGATTATTTGAACCGGATCCACACGTAGAGCTCGCAGCTTGGCAGCAGCGGATTCCGCATGCGCTCTGCTAGGGAATGCAGCCGATATTGCAATGTCCGACATAACTTGATCCACTTCCTATCTGCTTATAAGGTCATTCAATCCAGATCTAACAATAGTTTTCTTCTGTATGATCCGAATTATTCCTCTGACAGTGCAGGTACGACTTCTGTGCGTTTCTTCATTCTTGTCCGGATAAAACCAATGATCAAATCCAGAAAGATCAATATTACCCCAATGTTCAGCGAAAGATCTGCCCAATTCAAAACCCCGTTACCGGAACCAAACGTCAGGAAATCCGTAACCTTGCCGTACAGGATACGATCCACTGTATTCCCAATAGCACCGCCCACCAGAAAAGCAGCGCCACTTTCCAGAATGACACCCTGGAGCATGCCTTTCCGACGATAATAGAAAATAGCGGCTACAAAGAAAATACCTACTGGAATGAAGTATCTTCCATAACCTTGAAAAGAACTCCCTGCCGCACCGCTGTTGAGATAATAAGTAAAGGTAATATAAGGCTCCCAGGTTGATATAATCTCACCAAGATACAGATGAGTGCGAATCCATATTTTGGATGCTTGATCAACCGCGACACTAAACAAAATAATGAGATAAAATAACAAATAATCGCCCCCTCAGCTTGGCTTGAACGGAACTTCAACAAAATGAGTACTGCATTAAATATAACTAACTTATGAATTGGAAGCAAACACCGAACATCTTCATATATTTTCCAGGTAGGCAACATGACTCTATGGAGCTATATACAACCATACTGAGTAATGATAACATTTATTGTTGAAAAGGAGGGATGTCCATGTATAAATGGATTATGTCTGGTTTGTTTTTCGGAGCTTGTTTATTCGGGGTTATTATCCTTGCTGTTACCTCGTTCAATGAAGCGCCGGGAGAGCAGCCAGAAGCACAGGCACCTGCAATACCTGCTGTTCAATTAGATGTGGCGGCTGCAGAAGCCATCTACAAGAAATCATGTATTTCCTGTCACGGGGATCAGTTACAGGGTACAATGGGACCGAATCTTCAGAAGGTGGGGACCAAGTATACCAAAGAACAGCTGTATAAATTAATTTTAAACGGTAAAGGCGGAATGCCTGCATTCAAAAGTTCTCTCAAGGAAGAAGAAGTCGCCAATCTTGCTCTGTGGTTAGCTGATCACAAATAAGAAAACATTGGGGATACACCTTTAATTAGTACAATAGTGGGTAGACAAAAACCTCCGGAGCGCTGCGCTGCTCCGGAGGTTTTGTGTCTATCAATCTCCGCGGAAAGCTTTCTTCATCCGGTCGAAAATCGATTCGTGATGCTCATCTTGATCGCTGAGAGAAGTTGGGGTTACAACGACTACCTTCACATGCTGATCCCCTTGACCATAACCGCGTAAACGAGGTACTCCTTTTCCCTTCAATCGGAAATAAGTGCCGGTCTGAGTTCCCGATGGAATCTTAAGCTTGACCTTCTCCGTCAACGTGGGAATTTCGATCTCATCGCCAAGTGCTGCCTGTGCAAAGGTAAGAGGAACCTCGCAATAAACGTCATCTCCGTCACGCTCGAAAAATTCATGCGCCTTCACACGGATCACGATAAACAAATCACCGGCTGGTCCGCCCTTCGTTCCGCCTTCGCCTTCTCCCGATACACGCAGCTGAGCGCCTTCATCAACGCCTGCAGGGATTTTTACATGAATTTTGCGCTGCTTCTTCACTTTGCCCGCGCCATTACAAGTATTACATTTATCCTTGATAATAGCGCCTTGACCGTTACAAGCCGAGCACACACGGCGGTTCACAATTCGGCCAAAGGCCGTATTCTGCACGACCTCCTGCTGTCCGCTGCCTTTACATACGGTGCAGGATTCGGGCTTAGTGCCTGCCTTAGCTCCTGAACCATGACATGTATCACAGGTTTCTGTACGCGGAATTGTTATATCCAATTCCTTGCCGAAGATCGCTTCCTTGAATTCGATCGTCATCGTGTACTGAAGATCTGAGCCTCGCTGCGGTGCATTCGGATTGCGACGCTGCTGACCGCCGCCGCCAAAGAACATATCGAAAATATCACCGAAGCCCCCAAAGTCTTGAGCGTTGCCACCCATCCCTTGGTTCGGATCAATATGTCCATATTGATCATAAGTGGACCGCTTCTGATCGTCACTCAGGACGTCATACGCCTCTTTTACTTCCTTAAACTTCGTCTCTGCATCTGATGCTTTGTTAACATCCGGATGATACTGACGTGCCAGCTTGCGATAGGCTTTCTTGATATCGTCATCTGAAGCCCCCTTGTCGACACCCAGTACGTCGTAAAAATCCCGCTTACTCACCGCTTCAACCTCCCAATTGCTGCTGCTCTCACCACTAACTATATGCAGGTCCTCGAACGAAAGTCAAAGCC
>JARBUQ010000520.1 GCA_029239545.1 Paenibacillus sp. | reverse complement strand
GATCAATAACCACTGTATTGCCATAACCATTCACATATCCGGATATCACGACTGTCCCAGCTTCAGCTGCATAAATGATTGTCCCAGCAGGAGCCGGGATGTCTATTCCAGTGTGATTGGCATCGGACTTATTAATTGGATCTACCCGATATCCGAAGCCAGAGGAAAGCGTAGTTCGACCGGGCAATGGCCAGTAAAGCTGCCCTCCCGTATACGAAGCTGAAGCTGAAGTTGAAGCTGAAGCCGAGGCGGCCTTCGCAGCCGCCGCCGCAGCTGCAGCGGCGGCGGCTTTGGCATCATTCGCTGCTTTTTGCTTAAGCAAGGCAGCTTTTTGCTCATACAGCTTATCCGATTCCTGCCGCTGAGCTTCCGTAATTCCCTGAAGCTGCTTCTCTGTGCTGCTCAGGCTCGCTATGACTACTTCTTTTTCCTTTTCCTTGCTTACCAACGTGCCCTTAAGCAGCTCCGCCTGTGTGGTCAGAGTTTGCACCTGTGCTAATTGGGTCTCTACTTCCACTTTCTTCACAGCCACGGCCTGACGATCTTTTTTGTTCGCCGCTAATATTTCTTTATCTTGACTTACAATTGATTTCAATGCCTGGTAACGATCCAGAAAATCTCCGAAGCTGGTTGATTCCATCAGTACCTCGAGATAAGAAACGAACCCGTTCGTATACATCAGCCGAATTCTCGACTTCAGCATATTATCCCTGGATGCTACGCGCTCTTCAGCCTGAACGAGCTGCTCGTTCGTTTCGATTAGTTTCCCTGTAACTTGCTCAGTCTCGGCGTTAAACGCTTTTAACTGATCATTTTGCGCCTCGATTTGCTTCCATAGCTCCTCGATGCTTTTCGTTTCCTGTGCCTTCTGCTGCGCTACATCCTTCGATTGCTTGAGTGCCTCCTGCTCTTTTTTGGAAGCCTCTGCTGCTTTTTTGTTAATTAAATTCAATTGATTCGCGATTTCTTCGTTGGTTAATGCAAATCCCGTGCTTGGAATCGTAACCAACAACATCATGCCTGCAATAAGAATGAGCGACAGCTTTTTTGTTCTCAAAATCACTCGATTCCTCCCTCTCTTCATCTCGATTACACGCGTAGAAATTTACGCACAGACAACAAAGTTCCCCAGATGCCGATAATAACGCCAATTCCAAGCAATAAGCCTGATACGGACCAGAACAAATCCTCAATTGGAATGAGCTTGATAAGCATTAATCCGAGCTCCAGCTTCGTGTAATTGTAGAGCTCCATATACCCATAGAGCAGAATAACGACCGGGATCAGTGAACCCAGCAGTCCAAGAAATCCGCCCTCTATGAAGAAGGGCCAGCGAATAAATCCATTGGTTGCGCCAACCAGCTTCATAATGCCAATTTCCTTGCGTCTTGCCACAATCGTAATTTTGATCGTATTCGAGATGAGGAACATCGCAGTAAACGCTAATAATGCGACAAAAACGAGGCCTACATTTCGCACGATTTCTGTGATTTTGAAAAGTGTTTCCACCGTACCCTTCCCATAGCTCACCTTGTAAATAGGCTGGGGATCCGTGCCCTTGTTAATCGCCACAATCTGCTCAGCCACAATACTGACAAGATGGGGGTCTGTAACCTCTACCGTAAAGGAATCATTCAGCGGATTGTTCTCGCCATCGAAGCCTTCCAGCAAGTCACGACCGTCATCGCCAAGCTTCTCCCGTAATATCTTGATGCCATCTTCTTTGGAGACGTATGTAATCACACCAACATCCGGGATAGCTGCAATCTGACTCTGTACGTTCTGAATCTGGGCTTCAGTTGTGTTCACTTCCAGATACACACGTATCTCAACCTGGCTCTCGATCTGAGTCGCCAAATAATTCACATTCATGGCTAGAATAAGAAAGACGCCCAGGATAAACAAAGAAATGGAAATAGCACCAATAGAAGCAAAAGTCATCCATCCGTTACGAACTACATTACGGGTCCCCTCTCGGGCATGACGGATGAAGGTTCTAATCTTCATAACCGTACTCCCCTCTTACCTCATCACGCGAAATGAGACCATTCTCAACCGCCAAAACCCGCTTACGCATGCTATTAACGATCTCACGGTTATGGGTAGCCATAACGATCGTAGCTCCGCGAAAGTTGATTTCCTCCAGAATCTTCATGATCTCCCATGATGTATCGGGATCCAGATTTCCGGTAGGCTCGTCCGCAATAATGACCGAAGGGTTATTCACTATGGCCCGCGCGATTGCAATTCGCTGCTGCTCTCCTCCAGATAGTTGACTCGGGTAAGAAGCCATCTTTCCCCGCAATCGAACTAGCTCCAACACATCGAGGGTGCGTTTCTTGATTAATTTCTTCGGAGCTTCGACAACCTCCATCGCAAATGCGACATTCTCGTACACCGTCAGCTTGGGAAGCAGCTTGAAATCTTGGAAAATAACCCCGATATTCCGCCTTACATAGGGAATCTTCCGCTGCTTCAAACGTTCCAAGTTAAACCCGTTTACAAAAATATGTCCTTTTGTCGGCCGCTCTTCGCGGTATATCAATTTCATAAAGGTAGATTTCCCTGCTCCCGAAGGACCGACTACATATACGAATTCATTGGCATCGATCTTAACACTGACCCCTCGGAGGGCATTGGTGCCGTCCGGGTATGTCTTCCATATATCCTGCATTTCAATCATTGCATCACATCCTGAAAATAGTTAGCCACTAGGAATTCGACATGAATGCTTTAAATCCTCTAAGTTTTGGTGAATTTCAACACATTGTAGCAGCATGTTTCAAGAAATTTAAGATTTTGCAGGAAAGAAAGGGGAATTTGTGTGGAAATAGTTGGACGACCTTGTGCATACATATGGGATAGCAGGCTTGTAAGGCTAGGATTGAGTGGGGTAAAAATGAAACGGCGGAAGTGGCGAGTTAACACAAAAATGATAATGAACTAGATAGAGGGGTTGGCCATGGACGGCCTGTAGTTCCGCTATATCCGGTCTGGGGTACCCATTTGGAGTTTTGGAGGACAGTGGTTCCGCTATCTGCATATAGAGGGGGCTATTTGGGCGGAATCACGGAACGTGTGTCCGCGAGCAGGCCGATAGAAGGGGATTAGGGGCAAATAGCGGATTGTGTGAGCTGTCGATTAACTATCCATAACTTCGGAAATCTGCGAGAGACCAACATGTATGCGAAAAA
>JARBUQ010000046.1 GCA_029239545.1 Paenibacillus sp. | reverse complement strand
GCGGAGAAACGGAGTGGTCGCCTGAATGCCCTCCCACGGCCTAACTGATATCCAACACCAAGGACCTCTGGAGTAATCTACTCCAGAGGTTTTTCTTAAAATTCCCGCCTGGTTATCCCCGCATAGATTCTTATAAAAAATGCTCAAAAGGGTACGTTTATTTTTCTGGAAAATACCGATACTGGATCATAGATTAAGACTCATATTCTTTATCCAGGAGGCCATCTATGAATCTGGCGGATATGTTATGTTATGCTGATATTCAGCAATTGAGCAGCATTGCGAATACGTATGACTGCCAATGCAACGGACACTCCAAAAACGAGCTCATCCAATCGATTCTGTCAAAAGTGAATCGTCGGGACGTATTTGAACAGCAGCTTACCAAATTAAGTATAGAAGATATTCGGTTTTTGAATTCTATCGTTTTTGACAAGCGGGATCTGTTCAGCATCGAAGAGCTGATAGCGAGGGCGAGACTGTCGAATTTTGCTACTGCGGTAGTTGGTCAGCCTCCAAATCAACCGAAGGATACCTGGAATCCCCGTGAGATGATCGCCAAGTTCAAACACAGCGGCTGGTTATTTAATGGATACTCCCAGCAAACCCGTTATTTATTCCAGTTTCCGAAAGATATGAAAGCTCGATTCACCGAGACACTGGCCAAACAATTCCAATCGGAATTTACTTATACAGATGAACCGCCTGTTTATAGAGATGAGCAAGGATTGATTGCGGAGGATATATTTCATTTCCTCCACTTCCTGTACCACCAGGACGTTCCGCTGACAGCAGATTTATCCATGTACAAAAGACCTCTGCAGCAAATTGTTGATCGAATGTCTGTAATAGAGGAGCTCCCCAAGGCAGGCTGGCGATTCGGCTACGGCAGAAATTTCAGAGATCTTCCTAGTCGGCTTTCTATCATCTACGATTATTGTTATTATCAGGGGCTCATTTCAGAGGGGAACAGCATGCTTGTTCTGACAGACAAGGGCAGACAAACGTACCTTTCAGGGAAAAGAGAAGATTTATCCCATGTATACCGATTATGGTTCAAAATATACAAGAATCCGATCCCTAACCTGCAATCGATTGTGTATTGGGTAGACAGATTGGCTAGGGACTGGGTTCAAGTGGATGCACTGGCTAAGGTGTTGTGTCCTTTACTTAGGCCGTTTTATTTTGATACCTCTGAAGCGATCTTTGAAAAGCGTGTCCTGCTCATGATGATGCATCTGGGACTGCTTAGATTAGGGGAAGACGAGTCTCATGGCCGCGTAGTAAGGATGACTAAGCTGGGTATCGGAATCGTAACAGGAACCTATGTGCCAGAAGAAGAAAAGATTGTCCTGAAGATTGACAATCCAGAGTTCCCTTGTTAGAATCACTCCTCAAATGATGTTAAATTGTGGAACGGAGTGATCGTTGTGATTCATCCCTATAATCGAGTTGTTCCAAAGATTCATCCCACGGTGTTTACAGCAGCAGGAGTTCAACTAATTGGAGATGTGCTTGTGGAAGAAGATTGCTCCCTGTGGTATAACACGGTGCTGCGTGGCGACTTGGCTCCAATACGCATCGGGGCCCGGTCGAACATACAGGACGGCTGCATCGGTCATGTAAATACGAATCAACCGCTCATGATCGAGTCTGAAGTATCTGTGGGGCATGGAGCGATTATACACGGCTGTTCGATAGGCAGAGGCACATTAATCGGAATGGGGGCTATTGTACTTAACGGCGCAAACATCGGTGAATATGCTTTAATAGGAGCGGGTTCGCTCGTTACGGAGAACAAGATCATTCCTCCTTACACTCTTTCTCTCGGCTCACCAGCTAAGGTGATCCGTGAATTAACCGAACAAGACCTACAGCGAATGAAACGTACGATGGAAAGCTACGTTCAGAAGGGAAGAGAGTATAGGCAGGAACAATCATAATGGTTCGCTGTCCTTCTTTTTCGGATAGCAGGTTAGTAGGAACACATATCCTGTATGCGGAGGCACTGGGGTGCCCCTATGGTAGGAGGTAATTCTTATGGAAAAAATGGACGTTTCTGGTTACTCAGTTATGTTGGGCTTATTCGCAGAAATGATTTTGGACGATGCTGTACGAAAGCACAGAAGGCAAACCCTGTATCTGGAAATAGATAAGGCGCTTGCCTCGGGAGACGAGACTTCTTTTCTGGATCTGACTCACGAGCTTAAGAAGCTTTCTTCATAATTGAACGCCCGGGTGAAGCGCCCGGTCTTTTTTTTGTTAATCGACACATTTCCTTTGCTATTTTGGCACAATTATTATTTGAACAATCCCGTATTCCCCGTTCGAGTTTGCTATAATGCTAGTATAACCCTCATTAATCTTACCAATATTCAATTAATTTAATTTGCACCGCTCGGTGTGAAGAAACTCTAAGAAAAAGGTCAAGGTGACAGCATGAAGTTCAGTGAAATCGACCGCAAAGAATGGTTCAAGCTTAAGCCTTACCTGGATACGTGCCTGCTTCCTGTAACGGGATTGGACGGTTCAGAGGAGCCTTGGCAAGCTGTTCAAGAGTTAGAATTTCTGCGCAACCTGCTCGAATTCATCGAGATCCCGTATAAGGGAAGAACAGTCACGTATCCAGCCTTTCATTATGTGGACTACGAGACGCCTGCGCCAGAGATAATCGATCGAATCTGCCAAAGATTGAAGCAATCAGGATTTCGTTATGTAATTGTAATGTCCGGACAAGCAAGTGCTGTTGTCGGTCCTTTGGAGCATGCTGATCTTGTGCTCAGCAGCCAGGACGAGGAAGGGCGGGCGATGAATAGCGATGCTTTCAAGACTAGCGTTGACCGGAAGGTACAAGCATTATGGAAACCAGCCGTTCCTGAACAATCAGAAGCGACATAATCCAAATGCGTGTATTAATGGAAAATAAATTGCAAACAGTATAGATAAGTCGAGAGTCAGTTGGCGAACATCATACTTGCAGCAAGATGTGACAAATTCGCAACAAAGAAGGTGTCAAGTTCGCAAGCGTCATGAATTGTGTTCTATCCATTCTTGACGCCCTAGATGACGTAGGCTATTATAGTTATGTCCTAGTATAACGTGCGAAGTAATGTCGATTACGACTGTGATACAACTGTTTAAAGGGGGTAGAAGACTCATGAATGAAGACAACAACCATACCGAGAAACCAAGCACTCGGCGCGAGATGTCACGCCGACAATTTCTTTCCTATACCCTCGGTGGAACTGGAGCGTTCTTGATGGCTGGTCCTGTAATACCGATGATCCGGTTTGCAGTAGATCCTATTTTGAAGCCTAAGAACGAAGGGTCAATGGTGAAAGTAATTGAAGAAAGCAAAATTACAGCTGAACCCAAATCATTTAAGTTCCCAGTTCATCAAGTGGATGGCTGGTACGAGAGTGAAGTGGAGCTGGAAGCCTGGATCATGAAGGATGACAATGGAGGAATTTACGCTTTGTCGCCAACATGTAAGCATCTGGGCTGTACGGTTAACTGGAACGTGGATTCCAGATTTCCGAACGAATTTTTCTGTCCATGCCACGAAGCGCATTACACGAAGGCAGGTAAGAACCTTGCCATTGCGCCAGCACCTCTTGACGAATACGAAGTAAAAGTAGAGAACGGGTTTGTGTATCTCGGTAAAGTACTTCCGAATAAACAGGTCGGGAAATAAGGAGGCGTTTCGATCAAATGTTGAAAAATATGTATAATTGGATTGACGAGCGTCTGGATATTACCCCGATGTGGAGAGACGTAGCAGACCATGAAGTACCAGAGCACGTTAACCCGGCTCATCACTTCTCTGCATTCGTTTATTGCTTCGGTGGATTGACGTTCTTCATTGTCGTCATTCAGATCTTGTCGGGAATGTTCTTGTCCATGTATTACACGCCCGATATCATTAACGCTTATCGCAGTGTTGATTACTTGCAGCATCAGGTTGCATTTGGGGTTATCGTTCGCGGAATGCATCACTGGGGAGCCAGTTTGGTTATCGTAATGATGTTCCTACATACGCTTCGTGTGTTCTTCACAGGGTCTTACAAGGCTCCACGTGAAATGAACTGGGTAGTAGGGATGCTGATATTCTTCGTCATGTTAGGTCTTGGATTCACAGGATACTTGCTTCCTTGGGATAACAAAGCTTACTTTGCAACAAAGGTAGGTATCTCCATTGCGGCGTCCGTTCCTTTTATCGGCGAGTATATTAAGGCTTTGATGCAAGGTGGAGAAATCGTAGGTGCAGAGACGTTAACGCGATTCTTCGCCATCCACGTGTTCTTCTTGCCGGCAGCGCTGCTTGGCTTGTTGGGCGGCCATTTCTTCATGATCCGCAAGCAAGGTATATCCGGACCGCTATAATGAAAGGAGGAACCACTCGTGGCACACGGTCATAAGTCGAATGAAAAAATAGTATATGTAGGGGATTCTCGTGTTCAGAAGAAGACGGAGAAGTTGATTCCTCGCGATTATTCCGCTTATCCCGGGAAATCCGAAGCTTTCGTACCGAACTTCCTCCTTAAGGAATGGATGGTAGGTGCAGTTGTACTTGTAGGAATATTAGTATTGGTTATGCAGGAGCCCGCACCACTCGGTTATCCAGCTGATCCATTGAACACCGCGTTCATTCCGATGCCGGACTGGTATTTCCTGTTCATGTACCAGCTGTTGAAATACCCTTACACCTCTGGAGATTATGTTATCTTCGGTACTTTAATTTTACCAGGTCTGTTATTCGGTGGATTGATGCTGGCTCCTTTCCTGGATACAAGCAAACACCGCCGCTTCTACAAACGTCCAATCGCATCAACCATCATGATACTTACATTGATTGCTACGATTCACTTGACCGTTGCTTCATGGATGCATTACCAGCATGAGCTGACTGACAAGAACATAATTCCTGAGCATATCAAGCGTGAGGAAGAGATGGAAGCTGCCAAGCATGCTAACGGCGGAACGAACAAACCTGCCGCCGCAGCACAGTTAGTAGCACAGGAAGACCCCGGTTATGAGATTTATAAGAAAGCTACTTGCGTTTCCTGTCATGCTGTTGATCTAAAAGCAAAAAGCGGCGCGCCTGCTCTACGCGGAATCGGTGACAAGCATTCCAAAGATCAAATCATGGCGATTGTAAAGGATGGCATTGGAATGAATATGCCAGCTCAATACGATACGAATAAGAAGCTTGGCCTAACTGATGCTGAGATTGACACTATGGTAACTTGGCTCGCTAAGCAGAAGAAGGAATAACCTGCACCAAACACAACCTGGCCGTTACACGGTCAGGTTTTTTTCAAAAGAAAGGGGAATTCTGCTTGTCTGACTTGTTCGGTTGGTCTCGAACGCTTCTTTACAGCCGCTCCATGATCCTGCTGCTGTTCATTATTAACTTTTTTGGAACCATTGGCGGGTACATGTGGTATGGGGAGCAGTTGAAAAGTACATATGAAACTCATGGGGTCGGATACTTGCCTTTCGTACCGGATAGCCCGACAGCCTCCCTGTTCTTCACGATTGCTCTACTGCTTTTGCTGATGCCTAACCCAAGATGGAGGAATTCCTTTCTCGGAGGACTAGCTGTAGCCTTTGGTACGATTACATCGGTCAAGTACGGAATCTGGGCAGTTACGATGATATTTGCAGGTGCCGCACAAGGGGACATACTCGTATGGCAGGATTGGATGCTTGTGATCTCTCATCTCGGAATGGCCTTGGAAGCTGTATTGTTCATCGGGTTATTCACACTCCGTCCGCTGCAACTGGGGCTTGTAGTTATTTGGATGCTAACAAACGACTTTCTTGACTACCATAGGGGGGTATATCCTTGGCTCCCGAAAGTGTTAAGAGACGACTTGGCTTCAATTGAAGCTTTTACATTATCCTTAAGCCTGTTCAGTTTTATAGTTATAATCGTAGTACATAAGTGGTCTAAAAAGGGACAACCCCCCATACGTTAATGGTAGCAGAAGTTTAACCATTATGGGGTTGTCCGGACGGACAAGCATTCGGTAAAGGCATCCCCAACGATTCTTAATAGGGGGTGCCTTATGTTATTAAACAAGAAATATGCGGCTCGGTTCATTGTGTTAGCTTTGGCTCTGTTGGCTATCGTTAGCAGTGGTTGCTCGAAGGAGAAATCCGAGGACACAAGCAGGCCTGTACAGCCGGAGGTATTGAAGCAAGCGGAGCAATTAAACACAACAGCAGATGAGATGTATACGTTGATTATGCAGGATGATGTGACAGGGGCAAGGACGAAGTTGAATGAGCTGGGAGATCGGCTTGTGGGGATCAAATTCGATGGTATTACTACGGTCGAAGGGATACAGGCGTTGACAGACTCGGTTGTAGCAGCCAAACGCGAGCTTAATGCAGTAGCTTATTCCAAAATACTAGGACAGGCAGCTGTTGCTCGAATCCGTCTGGCCACAGATGCGCTAACTCATAAGAACGAGCCAATGTGGCTCCAGTATTATAAAGGAATGAAGGATAAAGTGGATTCCTTGCAGCATGCTGTGCAAATGGTTAAAAAGGATGATGCGCTAATCGCGTTGTCGACGTTATCCGAACAGTATGGTCTTATACGGCCTTCTGTCATTATAAGCCGCAGTCCCTCCGATGTAGAGCGCATCGAATCCTTGTTCGTCTTCATGAATACCCAGCTAAATGCCCCCAAATGGGAAACCAAAAATATAAACAGCGGGATCACCAACTTGAATGCCACTCTGGATCTGCTCTTTCAAAGGAAGGATACGGAAGCTTTCCTGCCCTTGGTTGAGGAGCCTAACCCGGTAATGTGGATAACAGGGATTGGATCAATCATCATTGCTGTGCTGACATTTGCCTCGTGGCGCATATTCAGAGTTGAGCGTAACATAGTCGGCGGGAGAAGCGGTCGCGGGAATGACCGGTTTCGCTCTTAATGCTTGGGCTCCACGCGAAAGCCTTCGCCTAACACATCGTGAACATCTGTAATAACGATAAATGCGAGCGGATCAATCGTTTTTACCAGCGATTGCAGCGCTCGCATTTCGTGTCTTGCCACTACGCAATACACCACTTCCTTAGGTGTCTGTGAATAAGCGCCTTTTGCAGCAAATAAAGTTACCCCCCGGTCCATCTGCTTCGTAATGACAGCTGCTACAGTTGGAGCTTGATCTGTAATGATTGTGAAAGCTTTGGCTGCATAAGCCCCTTCGGTTATGAAATCAATGATCTTGGATGCAATGAATACAGCGACCAGCGTGTATAACACCTTTTCCTTCGGTATGTATAAGAGGGAGAGTCCGATTACACTTACGTCTATGATCAGGATGACTTGGCCCATACTCCAGCCTTTCTTCATCGAGATCAGACGAACAATAATGTCCGTTCCTCCTGTTGTTGCCCCGAATCTCAGCACAATTCCTAGTCCTGTCCCTAAAGTAACACCTGCATATAAAGTAGCCAGAAAATAATCCTGTTCGGATTTGAACGGAATGATCCATTGCTGGTTGACTGCCATCTCCATAAGCCACAGGAACAAGATGAGCGATAAGGTGCCTACAAGCGTATAAATCATGCCTTTCCCGCCAAAAGCCCGCCATCCGACTATAAACAGGGGGATATTAAGCAGTAAAGTGGTCAGTGACGGGGGAATGTCTAAAGCGTAGTTCAACAGGAGTGCAATTCCTGTTAATCCACCCTCCATCAGCTCATTTGGAATAACGAAATAGTACAGACCAAATGCATAAATGGCTGTTCCAATGAATATAGGAAACAGAGTTCTTAACTGAAGCCTGGCTTGCTTGTACATGCTTACACCTCATTAGAAAGAAATAATTCACGAACCAAAGGAATCCGGTTACTTTCATTATATCGCTTTTCACCCTAATCCATTAAAGAACATGTTAAAAAAGATTTGTGTTCAAAACTCCGATGCGTTAACATGTTAAATAGAAAAAACCGATGGGAGACTGGGGGAGCTTATGACGGATAAATCGTTAAAAGAGATGCAAGGAGAAGTCGATGCGTATATATCCCAGTTTAAGGAAGGCTACTTCAGCCCGCTTGCTATGCTGGCGAGAATGTCAGAAGAGGTTGGCGAGCTGGCGCGGGAAGTAAACCATACTTATGGGGAGAAGCCCAAGAAATCGACAGAAGAACAAAACTCAATCGAGCTCGAGCTTGGCGATATATTGTTCATTACGATTTGTTTCGCCAATTCTCTCGGAATTGACTTAACGGAGGCGCACAACCGCGTTATGCACAAGTTCCAGACGAGGGACGCAAACCGTTGGACGAAAAGGAACACAGAGGATCAATAATCGTCATATGCTATTGAGAGGTGAGCATATGAATGGGGAGCATAAAATAAAGCAAGCTTACAGATCAATTCTTCAGCATGACTTCGAGCAAGCAATAGATTGGTTCCACCAGGCTGTGAATGAGGAGCCGAACAATGCTGACTATCACTATAGACTTTCCATCACATACGCCAGAAGCAACAAGCTGCCGCCAGCTATCGAGCACGCCAAACAAGCAGTCAAACTGCAGCCGGAGCAATTCATATTCAGAAATCATTATTGCAACGTTCTGGCGCGTGAGTTGGTGCAAGAAGCAGGTCGGAAGATGGAGCAGGGCATTGGTGATTTGAATGAGGTGGTCTCTATGCTTAAACAGGCGATTCAGCTGGATTCCCTCTATCTTGAGGCTTATATGCTGTTAGGTGTGGCCTACATGGGTCAGAAGCGCTATTCACTTGCTAAACAATCCTTGCTAGAGGCGAGGCGACTAGATCCGCTGCGCGAGGATGTGAAGGCACTGCTTCAGCAATTGGATCAGAATGAACAATCCATTAACCATTAAAAGGAGATTTTCAAATGACTGCCATAATAAATGTAGCTGTAACTGGAGCAAGCGGAAGAATGGGTCAGGAAGTTGTAAAGATGGTATTAGCCGATCCAGCTTTGAAATTGGTGGCAGCAATTGACCGCACCAATGAGGGAGCAGATATCGGTCGTATAGTTGGGAACGAGGAATGCGGAGTTCGAATCAGCAACGATATTGAGTCAGCCTTAGCGGAATCCAAGGCCGATGTCCTGGTAGATTTCACTACTCCGCATTCCGTTATGATCAACAGCAGAATTGCAATCGCCAATCGAGTCAGACCAGTTATTGGGACAACCGGCTTCACACCAGAAGATATAGCTGAGTTGGACAAGCTTTGCATCGAGAATGGAATTGGTGGAATTATCGCGCCAAATTTCTCTATTGGTGCTATACTGATGATGAAATTCGCTGCACAAGCGGCCAAATATATGCCTCATGTAGAAATTATTGAATATCATGGGGACCAGAAGCTGGATGCTCCATCCGGGACATCGATCAAGACGGCTGAGCTTATTGCGGCCAATCGCGAGGAGTTCCGTCAAGGCAATCCAAGCGAGGAAGAAACGATTGACGGCGCACGCGGTGGACTTTATAACGGGTTCCGTATCCACAGCGTAAGGTTGCCGGGTGTATTCGCTCAGCAGGAAGTGATATTTGGCGGATTCGGCCAAACGCTCAAAATCAGGCATGATTCTTACGATCGTGCAGGTTATATGCCAGGGGTAAATATCGCTGTCAAGAAAGTTATGGATTTGAACGGGATTGTGTACGGTTTCGAGCATTTCGTAGATTGATTGAAGAGCAAACAGAAGCATTACATAAAACCCGGTAAGAGAAGGAATGTAAATATCGGGAGCGGAGGAGATTTCCATGTTAAATATTGCGTTGATTGCCCATGATCGCAAGAAGGAAGAAATGGTCAATTTCGTAACGGCTTACCAGCAAGTATTCAAAGGCCATAAGCTTTTCGCGACGGGAACGACAGGTACGCGCATAATGGAAGCGACCGATCTTGATGTGCACCGCTTCATGTCCGGACCTCTCGGCGGTGATCAACAAATAGGCGCGTTAGTTGCCAAGAACGAGATGGACCTGCTCATATTCCTTCGGGATCCTTTAATGGCGCAGCCCCACGAGCCTGATATTATTGCACTGCTCAGGTTATGCGATGTTCAAGGTATTCCTTGTGCAACCAACATTGCCACTGCCGAGTTATTAGTGAAATCACTTGATCGAGGGGATTTCGGTTGGCGTGAGCTTGTTCACAAGTACAAGCCAGGTGAGTTAGGATGAATAAGGAACAGCTCGATATATTGATATTTGGAGCTCATCCTGATGATGCAGAGATCGGGATGGGGGCTACTATAGCCAAACATACGGCTTCCGGATATAAGGTTGGCCTGTGTGACTTGACATATGCCGAAATGTCTTCCAACGGTACGGTAGAGACGAGGAAGCTGGAGGCTGAAGCGGCTTCGCAAGTGTTGAACTTAACCGTTCGCACCAACTTGGGTTTGCCGGATCGAGGTTTATTTGTTGATCCGACATATATCGAATCCATTACTTTAGAGATACGCAGACATCGACCGCGCATCGTTTTTGCCCCATACTGGATGGATCGCCATCCTGATCACATCGCATGCAGCCAGCTTGTACAGGAAGCTGTATTCAATGCCAAGCTGAGACGTTATTTGCCCAATTCGGGGTTTGAACCTTGTACAGTTAGTCAATTGTTCTTTTATTTCATAAATGACGTCTATGAGACCGATCTGATCGTGGATGTCACAGACCACTACGAGTCGAAACGATTGTCCTTGCAAGCCTATGGGACTCAGTTCCTGCCAGCAGGTACCGATAGCAAGGTTGTAAATACTCCGCTTAATCAAGGTTATCTGGAGAGAGTCGAGGCCCGGGATTTATTGATGGGTCAAAAAATGGGCGTGTCATACGCAGAAGGTTTTGTAAGCAAGCTTCCTTATCCTGTTCATCTATTCTGAGGAATCATGGAATACTATATAGTAAGCTGCACACACAGGGGCGGCCAGATAGCATATTCGGCAATTTTGGAGGGGACGGCATGAGCGACAGATTGAAAATCGGCATTACTTGTTATCCTTCGCTTGGAGGATCTGGTGTTGTCGCTACTGAGTTAGGTAAACTGTTGGCAGAAAAAGGCCATGAGGTTCATTTTATTACGCAAAGCGTGCCGTTCCGACTAGGAAAGTTCGACAAAAATATTTTTTATCATGAGGTGGAAGTCAGCAATTATTATGTATTCAAATATCCGCCTTATGATTTAGCGCTTGCAAGTAAGCTTGCTCAGGTTGCCAAGATGGAGAACCTTGATCTGCTGCATGTGCATTACGCAATTCCTCACGCAGTATGTGCTTTTCTTGCCAAAGAGATGGTTGGATCGAACCTGAAGGTAGTCACAACTTTACACGGCACGGATATTACTGTTCTGGGACAAGACGAATCGTTAAGTGATATTATTAAACTCGCTCTGGTGAAAAGTGATGCAGTTACTGCAGTGTCGCAGGATTTGATAAATGAAACGCATCTTTCGCTGGAAACCGATATTCCAATTGATCTCGCCTATAATTTTGTCGACAAACGAGTGTATTACCCGCGTGATGTGGCTAACCTCCGCCGAGATTTTGCCAGACCGGATGAAAAGCTGCTGATACATATTTCTAATTTCAGACCAGTCAAGCGGGTGGCGGACGTTGTTGAGATTTTTGCTGAAGTGAACAAAAAAGTCAAATCAAGGCTTATGTTTGTCGGGGAAGGGCCTGAGCTCTCGAAGATGATCTGCAAAGTGAAAGAAATGGGATTGACAGATCGCGTGTTGTTCTGCGGCAAGCAGGATGATATCGCTCAAGTTATCTCATTGGCTGATGTCATGCTGCTTCCTTCAGAGAAGGAGAGCTTCGGCTTGGTTGCTTTGGAGGCGATGGCCTGCGGTGTGCCAACCGTTGGATCGAATGCAGGCGGTATACCGGAGCTGATCACTCATGGCGAAACTGGGTTCCTGGCGCCTATCGGGGATACGCATCAAATGGCCGAATACGCCACCGCGCTTCTCACGGATGAGCAGTTGTACGATAAGATGTCCAAGGCGTGTCTGAACAGGGCACGGACCAAGTTCTGCAATGATCTGATTACGATTCAATATGAAGAAATTTATTATCGCGTGTTAGGCCGGCCGATGCCGCAGTACAACCTGGATGAGCTTTGCAAGGCTTAATAGGGCTGAACCGGCTTGGCATCTAATATGCCTTGCTGAGGAGATAATGGAATGTCGGAGCGAATGGAGAAAGTGGGCAGACAGCTGCTCAGGCAGCTAGCTTCTCATGGATACGAAGCTTACTGGGTAGGTGGCTGCGTCAGGGATAAGCTGCTCGGAAGACAGCTGAAGGATATCGATATCGCAACCTCTGCTAAGCCGGAGGATGTAATGCGCTTCTTTCGCCATTCGATTCCTACTGGACTTCAGCACGGCACGGTAACGGTTGTAGAAGACGGGATTCCCTTCGAGGTTACTACGTTCAGACGTGAAAGTGAATATGAAGAGCATCGCCGTCCGAAGACGGTTGAATATATTTCGGATCTTAACGAGGATTTGCAGCGCAGAGACTTCACAATCAACGCTGTTGCTATGGATGCAGATGGTGTGATTATCGATCCCTTCCAGGGGCAAGCCGATATGCAGCAGCACATCCTGCGTTGCGTGGGAGAGGCTCGTACGCGGTTTGAAGAGGATGCTCTGCGCATGCTTCGCTGCCTGCGTTTTGCTTGCGAGTACGAGATGGACATTGAAACGGGTACGTGGCAGGCTTTGCTCGAATGCGCATCCTTGCTCGAGCATATCGCGATGGAACGCGTTCATGCAGAGCTGGACAAAATTATCGCTGGTCATGGGCCCGATAGAGGCATTGAGCTGCTGGCTGCAAGCGGCCTGCTTAAGTTTACGAAGGAGAAGCTGAGCTGGCCGATTGCGGCGAGTGAGGGATGTCCGCAACAGCTGCTAACAAAGGAGTGGGAAGGTCCCTTGCGGGAGCTGGATGAGCCCGATTTGCGTTGGGCTTATTGGCTGCTGCGAATGGGGGTTTCCTCCGAGGCGGCCAAGGAAGGTTTCGCCCGGCTTCGCTTTGCAGCGAATCAAAGCGTGGCGATCACCCGGCTGCTGCAGGTGCAGGAGTGGATGGGCGAGCAGCCCAGCGTGGTTGAGGCTGCTGCAGCCGAGAGCGCAGCGCTGGAGCATCGCGCAGCGCTAGAGCCGCTGCGCGAGGCGCTGGCGCGCGCCAGCGTCCGCTACGGCGCGGACGCCGTGCGCGGCTGGCTGCGCCTGCTGGCGCCAGGCGCAGCGCCGCAAGCGCCGCCGCAGGCTGCGCCAGCGGCAAGCGCGCATCGCGCGCCCAGCACAGCTGCGCGCAACCGCCTGCTCCAATCCGGTGCGGATTGGGTGCAGGCGCTGCCCGCGACGCGCGTGAGCGAGCTCGCGCTCACAGGCCGCGATGTGCTCGCGGCGCTGAACCGGCCGGCCGGCCCTTGGCTCGGCCGCTTATTGGACGGCCTGCTGCTGGAAGTAGCGCTCGGCCGTCTGCCCAATACTACAGAGCGGCTGCTAGAGGCCGCTCGCCAACAGATCGAGAGGGAAGCGACATGAATGAGCACCTCATATCCATATTCGAGCAGCATGAAGGCGAATTCGTATCAGGTGAGCTCTTGAGCGAGCAGCTGCAGTGCAGCAGAACGGCTATTTGGAAGCATATTACTGCCCTTCGTGAGGCGGGTTATGAATTCGAAGCGGTTTCCC
>JARBUQ010000045.1 GCA_029239545.1 Paenibacillus sp. | reverse complement strand
TGCCAAGTCCGAAGTCTTGGCTGTCTCATAGTTGATTACCTTGGTGTCTGTGAAGAATGGACAGACCATCGATCCGACGCGGTTAATCGTAGACGGAATGCCCAGCTCCTTCGCGTTAGCCGCGAAGCCTTGCTCCAATCGAGCGGATTTGCGCTCGAGCTCCTCATAGACGCCAGGCTGCCCAAGCAGTTGGAGCGTCGTGTACCCTGCGATCATGGCCAGCGGATTGCCCGAGAGTGTTCCGGCCTGGTAGATCGGGCCGCTCGGAGCCATCCGCTCCATGATCTCACGCTTGCCGCCATAGGCGCCAACCGGCAGTCCGCCGCCTATGACCTTGCCGAGGCAGGTCAGGTCAGGCGTAATGCCGAAGCGCCCCTGGGCGCAGTGGTAACCGACGCGAAAGCCAGTCATGACCTCATCAAAGATGAGGATCGTGCCATACTGCGTCGTCACATCTCTTAACCCTTCCAGGAATCCAGGAAGTGGGGGAACGACCCCCATGTTGCCCGCAATCGGCTCCACGATGACAGCAGCAATCTCTTCTCCGAATTTGCTGAACGCAAGCTGCACGGAATTCAAGTCATTGTACGGAACTGTAATCGTATTGACGGCTACCCCCTCAGGAACTCCCGGGCTGTCCGGCAAGCCCAGAGTGGCTACTCCAGAGCCTGCTTTGATCAGCAAGGCATCTGCATGTCCATGATAACAGCCTTCAAACTTGAGAATCTTGCTGCGTCCTGTATACCCGCGAGCCAATCTCAACGCACTCATAGTTGCTTCCGTACCCGAGTTGACCATCCGCACCACGTCAATCGAAGGCACTCGCTCGCATACAAGCTTAGCCATCTCCGTCTCTAACAGAGTCGGTGCGCCGAAGCTCGTCCCGCGCTCAGCCGTCTTCTTGATCGCCTCCGTAACTGCCGGATGGGCATGTCCCATTATTAGCGGTCCCCACGAGCCAACGTAGTCGATAAATGAATTACCATCAATATCATAGATCCGGGCTCCTTCGCCTCTTTCGATGAAGGCTGGAGTAAGACCTACTGATTTGAACGCGCGTACGGGGCTGTTGACACCCCCGGGAATGAATTGCTTGGCCTCCTCGAAGGCTGTTTTCGATTTACCGTCCACTCTTTTATTTAATACGTCCATTTTTTGTTTCACACCCTGTCTTTTATTTAAGTTTCTTAATATCTATGGTAAAATATGCTGGTAGTATACTAAAGGTAATGAAGGTGCCCAAATGATAGAGTTTCTCTCCAAAGTTCCCTTATTCTCCAAATTAAACGAAGATCAACTAAAGATCATTTCTAATATTTGCAGTAAAAAAGCTGTTCGTTCAGGAAGCGTCCTGTTCCGCGAGAAGGAACCCGGCTCTATTTTTTATGTTGTGTTCATGGGCTCTGTCAAGATCTACACTTCCAATGGAGCTGGTGAGGAGAAAATGTTATCCTTGTTCAAAACTGGGGATAGCTTCGGCGAATTGTCCTTGATCGATGGAAAGCCTCGTTCCGCAACGGCTCAGGCCATGGAAGACACGATTCTGATCGCGCTCTCCGCAGACAGCTTCATGGACCTGATGCGCAATAATTTCGAAATTACTCTCGGGATTATGCAAGAGCTTGGTCAGCGACTGCGAGATACGAACCAGCATGTATATGATTTGACCTTCCTGGACGCTCGCTCGCGGGTCATTAAGAACTTGATCTTGCTGGCGAACAAGAATGGGAATCGCAATGGGAATACCATCGTTGTACGTCTCGCTCTCAACTACGATGAAATCTCACAGATGGCCGGTGTTCAGAAAACCGTTCTTATGCAAGTGATTCGGGATCTGACTGACCGCCAAATCGTCACACTCGGTACTCATGAGTTCAGCCTGCATCTGGATCGCTTAAGACAGCCGTCTTAATTCATTGTAATCGAGTTCCTGCGAAGTTTCCACCATCTGGCTGCAGGTCCACCCTTACACAGCCTCCTGTTATTAATTTCTTTTTAACAACACTCCGCGAGCATTCTGCCCGCGGAGTGTTGTTATGAAATGGCAATCAGACAGTTCCTCTCAGATGAGCAACGACCTGCCCGGCTGCATCCCGGCCTTGGCGGATGCAATCAGGCAGCCCCACTCCTTCGAATGCGGCACCAGCTGCATATACCCCAGGCAGTTGAGCAGCCATCTGCTCACGCAGCTTAACGATCGCTTCCTTATGTCCCACCGGATATTGCGGCATGGAGCGAGGAAGGCGCGTAATTTCACTGAATAGCGGCTCGACATCTATGCCATGCAGCTTGTGAAGATCTGCCTTCACTCGTGTCAGCAGCTCTTCGTCCGACCAATTGACCCATTGTTCGGCTCCGGAGCGTCCCACGTAACAGCGCAGCAATATTTTGCCACGGGGGGCTGAGTGCAGCCATTTCGAGGAAGTCCATGTGCACGCCGTAATGGTCGTGCCTTCCTTGCGGGGGATCACGTATCCGGTGCCATCCAACGGTATTTTGATATGTGATTCATCGAACGCCAAAATTACGTTAGCAACAGACACATAATCGAGTCCAGCGAAATGCTGGGCTCCAGCACACTTTGCTAACAAACCTCCTGTCGCCGGTCCCGGCAAAGTCAATACAACACAATCCGCTTCAATGATTTCCCCGTCTTCCAGCTTCAGCAAGTAACCGGTCGCACCATCTGTACGACTGTCCAAAGCAGTGACGCCTTGATGTATTTGCTTGACATCTGCCAGCTCTTCTACAAGGCGATCAACCAACGTTACAAGACCTTTTCGATAAGTGAGAAACATACTGTTCTTCGCAGCGGCAGGCAACCCAGGTAAAGCCTGGCCTTCCTTACGACTCTTCATCATCCCCATAATGAGGCTTCGGTGCTTCAGCTCAACAGCCCGAAACTGCGGGAACGTTGCAGCAAGACTAAGCTTATACGTATCCCCTGCATATATTCCTGCAAGTAGGGGCTCTGCAATATTTTCCAACACTTCACGCCCGAGCCTGCGCTCCAGAAAATGCCCCAGAGATTCATCAGACGTGTCAGTTCTCTTATGCAGTACAAAATCTAATGCAGCCCGAGCTTTACCAAGTGGAGAAATCAGTCCTGTCTTCAAGAAGGGTGACCACTCTGTCGGAATACCGAGCACCAATCCCTGTGGCATTCTATGCAGCTTCCCGCGATGAAGAATGTATGTTTTTTTGGCATTCGGGTTCGTACCCGTCAGCTCGTCCTCCAACCCCAACTCGCGCGAGAGATCAATAATGGGGAGCTTGCGGCCCAGAAACGAATCCGGCCCCTTCTCGATGACGAACCCATCCCGATGCAGGGTCTGGATCTTGCCGCCTAATCTCCGACTCTTCTCCACCAGATGCACATCAGCGGTCAACCCTGCTTCGCGCAAATATTTGTTCACATAGAACGCAGTGCTAAGACCTGTTATACCGCCTCCGACGATGACAATTCTCTTACGCGCAGTATTCATCGGTACGAACCTTCTTCCTTGTCGTTAACTAAGCGCTCCAATGACTTCGCTAAGCGTCTCCATGTAGAGAGGATCTGTGTTCAATGATTCCGTCCGCTCCAGCTGAATGCCCAGCTCCTTCGCACGCTGCTTGCACTCTATATCAATGTCATACAGTACTTCAAGGTGATCCGATACGAATCCGACAGGGCACATCAGGACATGCTCAACCTGCTCTTCCTTGCTGACTGTCTCCAGCACATCAAGAATATCGGGACCAAGCCATGGTGTGGCTGTTTGTCCGGCACTTTGCCATGCAAATTGCCAATTGTCGATACCAACCTTATCAGCTATAGCTTTTGATGTTTCTAACAACTGGTCAGGGTATGGATCGTTCATCTCGAGAATTTGGGCAGGCAAGCTATGCGCAGAGAAAATCACCCGCACCTTGCTGCGATCGCGCTCAGCAAAACGCCCCAATCCGCGTTCCACCCGACTGCTCAATGCTTTAAGGAGCTTCGGATGCAGGTGATACTGGCGAACAAAATCAATTTTGAGACCGGGTGATTGCAACTGAGCAGCATCTTGCGCTCTTTTGATATAACCGCCAACACTCATAACCGAATAATGAGGAGCCAGTACGATGCCAACTGCTTCCTGAATTCCGTCCTGCGACATCTGGGCAATACCATCTTCGATAAAAGGAAAAGCGTGCTTCAAGCCTTGATAGCATTTATAAGTAATCCCTGATCCAGAGTGATCCTTGTTCAACGTTTGCTCAAGCGCAGCGACCTGCTTGTTCGTATTCTCACGTAATGGGAAGAAACCTCCCACAATTGCTTCATAGCGATCACGCAAGGACTGGAGCTGCTCATTTGTTGGCGGTTTGCCTCGACGGATGTGGGTGTAGTAGGCTTCAATCTGATCCAGGCTCTCCGGCGTCCCATAAGACATAACCAAAACGCCAATCGTTCGAGTAGACATGTATTATTGTCCTTCCTTCGTGAGTATGCTTGCCTTCCTGTGCCCGATAGCTTCCGAGGAATAGCGGTGAACGAATTCGGTCAACAGCTTCAGCTTATCAAGCGAGGCTTCAGGGAATAGGCCATGTCCAAGGTTAAAGATGTAACCAGGCTTGTCAATGGCTTCATCAATGATCTTCCGGGCATGCTCTTCAATAATCGTCATAGGCGCGGTAAGCACGTAAGGATCCAGATTACCTTGTACAGCATATTTTCCCCCAAGACGGGCGCGCCCAACTGGAATCGGGATTCTCCAATCGAGACCGATCACATCGGCTTCCAATGCACTTGCAGCTATCGCAGGCAGCAGCTCACCTGAGCTGACACCCGGAAAATAAATCTTAGGCTCACTGTAATCTGACAGCTCACGGAATATCCTTTGAATTGTGGGCAGAACGTATTTCTCAAAATCTCTTGGAGCAAGCGATCCAACCCAGCTGTCAAACACTTGCACGGCCTTGGCTCCCGCAGCGATATGTGCTTTGAGATAAGTGATCACCATGTCTCCGAGCTTGTCCATCAGAGCGAACCAAACCTCAGGCTGGCTATACATCATTTCTTTGGTACGTATATAAGTTTTGGAAGGCTTGCCCTCAATCAAGTAGCTGGCAATAGTAAAAGGGGCTCCAGCAAACGTTATAAGAGGGATCGTCAGCTCCCGGTCCAGAATACGAATCGTCTCAATTACATGTGACAAGTCGCCTTCAACATCTATAGGTCTCAGCGCCTCCACATCAGCAGCGGTATGAATCGGATTATGAATGACTGGGCCAATATTTTTCACTATATCAAAATCAATACCAAGCGATGCTACCGGATTCATAATATCCGAATACAGAATGGCGGCATCTACCCCCAGCTTCTTAACCGGCTGAAGAGTCACCTCAGCGGCTAATTCTGGTTGTTGGCATATTTCCAGCAACGAATATTTCTCTTTGATTTTACGGTAATCGGGATCGTAACGTCCTGCTTGCCGCATATACCATACGGGCAGACGATCGATGTCCTGCTTACGGCAGGCTCTAATAAAAATATCGTTATAACTCATGACCTTCTCCTCTTTCCTGTTCCAATGCGGATGTACTTCAAGACAACCGCTTAATTCTTCTACTATTATGCCCCAAAACTATCGGGGTAACAACCAACACTTGGGAACAACATCCGACAAAATCATGACAATGTATCCAAACTGTCTAATAAAAATGATTGGTTTATCCAGTAGCGAAACTTCTGGGGATCATGTAACGTATAAGTATAAAGAAAGCGCATACATTAGTCCGCGGAAGGGTGATTGTCTTGGCAAAAAAACAGCATTCGGAAGAAGATATAACAGAAGAAGCCATGATGAACAAGCAGCAAACCCTGCTTCCTAAACCAGTTCGAATGTTCAGTTATGTGTTTTTTTCCGTCGTACTCGTTACAGCCGTTTTCGGTTGGATTTTTTCCCAACACTAGAGCTCAAACTTCACATAGATCAACAAAAAGCCGGGTTATCCTTATTCATACGTCGCTTTTGCATGCATGACGTATTCCTAAGGATGCTCCGGCTTATTAGCTTCTTAGGACTGAACACCTTCTGCCAACCATCTGGCAGCGTCCTTGGCATGATAAGTAATAATGATATCTGCTCCCGCTCGTTTGAAACCAATTAATGTCTCCAGCACGACTGCCCGTTCATTAATCCAACCTCGCTCAGAAGCTGCTTTCACCATAGCATATTCCGCACTCACGTTGTAAGCCACGATAGGATGTTGATAGCGATTCCTCAGCTCCCGGATAATATCCATATAGGCCAGAGCCGGCTTTACCATCAACAAATCAGCACCCTCTGCAGCATCGGACTCCGCTTCTCTAATCGCTTCCCGTGCGTTTGCAGGGTCCATCTGATACGTTTTACGATCCCCGAACTGCGGTGTGGAATGAGCAGCCTCGCGAAAAGGACCGTAGAAGGCAGAGGCATATTTGACCGAATAGGCCATAATCGGAACGTGCTCGTAACCAGCTTGATCCAGCCCTTGTCGGATTGCGTGTACATACCCGTCCATCATATTGGAAGGAGCAATAATGTCTGCACCCGCTTCAGCTTGGGACACGGCCGTGCGAACCAACAGCTCAAGGGACAGATCATTGTCGACTTCAGCTCGATTCGTATGGTGATTATGTTTGATTACTCCGCAATGACCATGATCTGTGAATTGACACAAGCATGTATCTGCAACTATTAACAGCTCCGGAGCATATGACTTGATGGCTCGTGTCGCTTTTTGCACGATCGAATGACTGCCATACGCTTCTGTGCCTGCATCATCTTTATGATCTGGCACCCCGAACAAGAGAATCGACTGGATGCCAAGGGACTGGACTTCACGAATTTCGGACTCTAATTGATCTAGCGAAAGATGATAGACACCAGGCATCGAGGAGATCTGTTCTCGTATGCCAGTTCCTTCAGTAACGAATATTGGGTAAATAAAGTCGTGTACAGATAATTGCGTTTCCCGCACCAAATTACGCATAGCCGCACTGCCACGCAGTCTGCGGTTCCTTACAACAGGATAACTCATTGTGAACATCCTCCTGACATAGTTGAGGTCTGCATACAAATATATTAAATAATTGACTGCCGCTTCCGGCTTACTATGGCTGCTGCAGCCCTTCAATCATAGAAGCTACCGTTGCTTGCTCGGCCGTGCGATGCACCTTTATCCCAGCATCCTCAGCCGTCTTCGCGGTAATGGGTCCAATGCAAGTAACTTCAGTTGAATTAATCAGGTTCACTGGATGCTCCTCGCCCAATTGCTTAAGAGCCAACAGCAGATTCGTTACTGTCGATGAGCTGGTGAAGGTCACAGCATGAATACTGCCTTCGCGAAGATGCTCCAGCGCCTCTTCTCCATATTCAGTAGACAACACGGTCTCATAGGTATGGACCCGGGTCACATGCAACCCAAGCTCTGTCAGACGCTCAGGCAATACGTCTCTTGCCAAGTCACCGGAAGGGATTAAGACATGCTGTCCCGGCTTCAGATAAGGAGCCAATGAGTCTGCCAAGCCTTCTGCTTGATAATCCGTTGGTATAGGTACAGTGGTCAAGCCTCGTTGACGAAGAGCCTCTTGTGTCTTCGGGCCTACTGCCGCGATCTGTGCACCGCTCAGTGTGCGAATATCGAGACCTTGCTCTATCAGATGACGGAAGAAATAATCCACCCCGTTCACACTTGTAAACAATACCCAGTTGAACGTACTAAGCTTCGACATAGCTTGAGCAAGCTGCAAGCGTGCTTCCTCACTGCTGGGCGGCTGGCATCGAATAACTGGGAATTCGATAGCCTCTCCACCTAACTCCTCAATACTTCTAACCAGCTCGCTTGCCTGCTCCCTGGCTCTTGTTACTAGAATCCGTTTGCCGAATAGAGGCCGTTTCTCGAACCAGGCAATTTTCTCACGCAGCTCAACCACTTCTCCGACAATAATAATAGCAGGCGACTCTAGTCCAGCTTCCTTCACCTTACCGGCTATCGTTTCTAATGTTCCTGTAAGTGTTGCTTGCTCCATCCAAGTGCCCTTGCGAATGACAGCTGCAGGAGTAGCCGGAGATTTGCCAAAATGGATTAACCGCTCGCAAATCGATTCAATATTCGCAACGCCCATCAGAAACACGAGTGTGCCTACTGCTGTAGCTACCTTCTCCCAGTGAACGTTGGCATAGGTTTTATTCGGATATTCATGGCCGGTTATAATAGCGAACGATGATGTGAAATCTCTATGGGTTACCGGAATTCCAGCATACATAGGAACGGCGATGGCTGATGTAATCCCGGGTATAATTTCAAAAGGAATGTCGTACTCTGCCAGTAATTCAGCTTCCTCTCCAACTCGTCCAAACACACTGGGATCACCGCCCTTCAGCCGCGTCACCCTCTTGCCCTGCAGGGCGAGATCGACAAGGAGCTGGTTGATCTCGCCTTGCTTTAGAATATGCTTATCGGGCAGCTTCCCGACGAATATTTTCTCTGCTCCCTCTTTCATGTGACGCAGCAGACTTGGATTGGCCAGCCGATCATAGACGACTACATCCGCCCGTTCGATCGCTTCCTTGCCTCTTATCGTGATAAGCTTCGGATCTCCGGGACCGGCTCCGACCAAATATACTATTCCCCGTTGCATGGGTGAATTCATCCTCTCAGCTCAGCCAATATCCGTTCTGCGCCTTGTTCAAGCAGCTTCGCCGCGAGCTGGTCGCCCAGTTCATCGGGATCATAGCCCTGAACATATTCTTTCAACAGCTCCCGCCCATCCGGGGAGCCCACCATGCCCGTCATCTCGATACGCGATGACGGGGAGTCCGTGCGGCCGCCTTCCGGCTGCTGCACGACGGCGTAGGCGCCAAGGGGGATCTGACATCCCCCGTTCAGGCGCCCCAGGAAGCGGCGCTCTGCTCGCACAGCGAGCGCCGTAGCCGCGTGATCGATCGTGCCGAGCAGATCGATCATGAAGCGGTCGCCCTCGCGGCATTCGATGCCGAGGGCGCCCTGTCCGACGGCCGGGATGCACACATCGGCCGGCACGTATTGAACGATGCGGTCGGCCCAGCCCATCCGGTGAAGACCGGCGGCGGCCAGCATGATCGCATCGAAGCCTTCGGTTTCGAGCTTGCGCAGCCGCGAATCAATATTGCCCCGTATCGACTCGATCTGAAGATCGGGCCGATACGCCTTCATCTGCGCCGCACGGCGCAGGCTGCTTGTGCCGAGCTTTGCTCCTTGCGGAAGCTCGCTCAGCGACACTCCACCCCGGGTGATCAAACAATCCCGGGGATCGACCCGCTCCGGTGTCGCACCTATAATCAGCCCGTCCTGTCGCTCCCAAGGCATGTCCTTCATGCTGTGTACCGCCATGTCGATTTCTCCATCAAGAAGGGCTTGCTCGATCTCCTTCACGAACAAACCTTTGCCGCCCACCTTGGATAAGGTGACATCCAGAATGATGTCACCCTTCGTAACAATCTTCTTGATCTCGAATTCACAGGCGATGCCATGCTGTTCAGCCGATTGCTTGAGCTGCTCTATTATTTGACCGGTTTGGGTAAGCGCCAACGCACTCTGACGCGTCCCTACAATAACTTTACGCATGACTATCCCTCCATCTATAGCAAGCTTGTATTAAATGTTAATTGCTGCTGGCGCAAGCTCGTTCAGCTTCCTCCAGTTGATGAAGCATCTCTTGCTTGAAGCTCTGCCATCCATCCGCTTCTGACAACTTTGAGAAGGTATCGTCATTCACTAGCTGCTTCAACAGCTGTCTGCGCAGCACTCCGTCAGACACCCTCGCTTTGGCTTCGCTTCGAAACCATTCCATGAAATCCAGCAGCTCCTCGGCATCATGGGCAAGCAACTGATCTATGCGGTTGCGTATCGCAACGGCAGCTGCAGGACTAGCCCCAGCCGTCGACACGGCCACCACAAGCCGCCCGCGCCGCAGAACAGCAGGTAGTATGACAGAGCCACGCTCAGGTTCAGATACGGCATTAACGAGCTGTCCTCGTGTGTCCGCCTCCCTGATCACGTTCGCATTCACATCAGGCTGATCAGTGGCCGCAATAACCAGAAAAGCTTCACCATGATCTCCAGCTTCATATTCCCGATGCCGGAGGGTCACCCTGCCGCCCTGCGCCCAACTCATGATCAACTCCGTGCATACAGGACTTACTACCGTAATATGGGCCCCGACCTCGAGCAAGGAGCTTATTTTGCGTTCAGCTACTTTACCGCCCCCTACTACGAGACAGCTTCTGCCCTCCATGCGCACAAGAAGAGGCAGTACAGGAGAATAAACCATCTGCCTCACATCCAATTCCATTGATGAAAACGGGATAGAAGATTCGAACCGATATAGTTCATAACGACCAGAGCAAATGCACCTAAATTCCAAAATGCCAATTTGTAGCCCGGCTGTCTGCCGGAGGCTCTCTGGACCAAATAAAATACGTATGCCATCATAATAAAAAAGGTTAGAAGTACTTTGGAATCAAGAAAATGATAACTGTCCCCTTCAAGTCCTACCTTCACCAAACCTAACACCAGGGACAGAATTAATAATGGTGTGCCAATCAGCACCGAACGAAAGGTATAATATTCAATCGTATCCAGACTAGGGAATCTGGTAAGCAGCTTGGACCATTGCTTCTCCTTGAGCTGCCTGTGCATATAGAGATACATCACCGAGAAAACAGCAGCGAACAAAAAAGCAACATAACTGCTAATAGCAAGGGTAATGTGAACAAACAGCAGATGATCCTGGGCTTCCCATTGAGTCGGCCCGGGTGAATTCTTAGGATCACTGAATAAATTCACCGCTAATATAGTAAATCCAACCAGGTTAACGAGGAATACGATCATATCCATCCGCATGAACCAGCTCATCAGCAGCGTTACCGATACAAGCAGCCACACACATAAAAACAACGTCTCGAACAAGGTTAGGACCGGCACGTAATCTAGCACGTACATTCTATAGGCCATGTAGAGTGCCTGCATCAGCCATACAAAAGAAAGCAGCCCTGTTCCCATGCGCTTTGCATTCCGCTTAGGCCCGACGGCAGCGGAAAAGTAAAACAACAGGCTCAGGGCATATAAATAAAGGATTGCGTCATACATCCAGGTTTTGGTGACCATTGCTAGCTCCCTGCTTCCTATGGCCGGGTAATTAAGTTCCTGCAAGCATCTCGCCAGCAGCCAAATTCAGCATCGGCGTACGTTCCTGCTGTTTGCTTCCGACGGCATACAGTCCTTCTTCCCTGACTGTTTCCCCAGTTTTGCGGGTCTGTTCGGCAGTGACTCTTACATTCTCTGCTTTGCCCTTCACCGCTTCCGCAGCCTGCTCAGGCTCGAGGGCGAACAAATCAGTAAACAGATTCAGCGCTTGCTCTCCGTTGCGTTCTCCGGCAAGCTCCTTAATTCTCAGGATCGGATCCCGCATCATCTGATTCATCATGCTCTTGGTCAGCTTGCGGATGAGCTTCGCTTCGCGTTCGTCCAGATCCGTCAGCTTCAGCAGCAAGTTCTCCATCGTTTCCTGATGAATGGCATTAGCCTTCTCCTGAAGCGCATGAATGACCGGACCTACTCCCAACAGCTTGTACCATTGCTCGAAAGAAGCGATCTCAGCCTCAATCATCAACTCGATTTTATCTGCTTCCTTGCGACGTTCCGTTAAGTTCGTTTCCACAATAAGCTCCAAATCATCAATGTCGTATAAGTAAACATTTGGGACCTTGGCAATGTCCGGGTCGAGGTCTCGCGGCACTGCAATATCTATCATAAACAGGGGACGGGATTTACGCAGGCTCATCACTCGCTGAATCTGCTGCTTCACTAACACATAATCCGCAGCGCCCGTGGAGCTAATGACCACATCCACATGTTTCATCTCATCCAACATACGCTCCATCGGTATAGCCTTGCCATTGATCTTGCTGGCCAGCTCCTCCGCCTTGGCAATCGTCCGGTTGGCTACTAACACTCGATCTGCGCCTTGTCCGGCCAGATGCTTCAAGGTCAGCTCACTCATCTTCCCGGCACCGACAATAAGTACAGTCTTCTTCTTGAAATTGCCGAAAATCCGTTTCCCAAGCTCAACTGCGGCATAACTGACGGAAACAGGATTGTCACCAATCGCCGTTTCCGAATGAGCACGTTTGGCTAAGGTTACGGCTTGCTTGAACAGCATATTGAACAAGGAGCCTGTTGCTTTCTCCTCCTGAGCCTTCAGGAAGGCATCGCGAACTTGTCCCAGAATCTGTGTTTCCCCAATGACCATTGAATCCAAACCACAGGTTACCTTGAACAAATGCTCGATGACCGGACGATCCTCGTACATATACAAATAGTCTTTCATGTATTCGCGCGGGATACCAAACCATCGTTCCAGATAACTGCGAATATAATATCCGCACATATAGAGCCGATCGACAACCGCATATATTTCAGTGCGATTACAAGTGCTCACGATCACACACTCAAGAATGCTCTTCGTCTCTTTGAGCTGCTGCAGAGCCTTCGCCAGCTCATGTTCGGCAAAAGCAAACTTCTCCCGAATCTCAACGGGGGCTGTCCGATAATTCAATCCGACAACAATCATGTGCATCGTTTCTCACCAGCCTTTCATTCCGTTACTTTCAAATTCAAGATTCATTATAACATAATACGACAAAGGTAGTGCCGAGAAAGTATGAATAAATTATGAACCGTTCATCATCCTTTCAATAGTATGTTCGAACGCAGAAATCGATATACGGCTTGGGGAATTTAAGGCTGCAGCTTCTTGCGCAAATATTCGTAAAGCTCTTCATCGGCTTTCTTCACCTTGTCATTTGCGGAGCCTACTACTTTGCCGCTTGACGACAGGAGCTTGGCATACTGCTCAAATAACCCCTTAAAAAGAGTGCCTGATTTAACAAACGTATCGATTTCATCCTGTTTCAATGCCCGCTCCCCGCCGATCTGCAGACGCAGCAAATATTGAATGAGCTCGGATAACGAATGGAGTGAGACCAGAGACTTCCCCTCCGCGAGGACGAGCCGTTCGTGTGTAAAATTGGCCGAATATACCGCCAGTCTCAACTCATTCAGCTCCTCGGAGCGCTTTGCCTTGGCTCCTTCCGTGAGAGAGCTGTTCAGCAGCTCCATCTGAAATTGGGCCACCTGATACAGCAGCCTGGAGGCATCATGCTTCTCGGCAGAGCTGCTCCAGCTATGCAAAATATAATACGAAGGCCAAATGATCAATACCGCTACAATACCCCAACCGAATAATTTTCTAAGATAACCTCGTGTCCGATTCCCCATCCAATATCCCCCCACGTCTTTGAGCAGCCGCTCGCGAGTATAACGAAGCTGCCTTTGCCTAAAAAGGCTCAAAGCATTGTTCTTGTATTTGTATGGGACGAACACAAAACAAATGACCATGGATTTCTCCATGGTCATTCGCTAATAGCTATTTATATCTGAGATGAACTTTTGTTTCCGTTTATTTCGCAAGAACTGCCTGTTGAATAACAGGAGTCTCTACTGTCATTTCGCCTAAGCCACGAATTAACTTCTTGGCGTACGTCTTCTCAGGCTTCAGGACGGAAACGAGATAATCGATTGCCGCCTGCGGATCCACTGTTTCCCCGCAAGTGTAACAATCCAATGCCGCGAATCCCTTCTCAGGATACGTGTGAATCGAGATATGACTCTCTGAAAGCAATACCAAAACCGTTGCACCTTGCGGCTCGAACTGCTTGGATTGAACGGACAAACCTGTCGCTCCGCACACCTCTGCAGCCTCTACCATTTGAGCTTGTAACCATTCTGCGCTGTTAAGCTTGTCAAAATCGGCTCCCCAAGTATCAACAGCAACGTGTCTTCCGAAAGTAGAGTATTCCATCTTCCGGTTCCCCCTTCCTAGGAATAAAATTGTTGGATTTCATCCGCTAGGACCTACGTCATTCACTTC
>JARBUQ010000044.1 GCA_029239545.1 Paenibacillus sp. | reverse complement strand
CAACATCAGCTTGACCATCTCCAGTTACATCAGCTATTTGAATGTTTTTTTCTGACATTCCCTCGATACGCACACTTTGGGCTGGTGTGAATGGAATATAGTCTGTAATTGGGATAAACTTATACCCTTTTTGTTCCAACTGAATCAACAGCTTTGTAAGAATACTCTTGGACTTCGCCGGATACCTGTATAAGGGCAGCCCATCCTGCAAAACCGGAGCTCCATTGGCGTCCAACACAGGGGTAAGATGTTTGAATTCTAGAAAAGGATGGAAAAAGAAAGATGGCAAACGGTCTGACTGGTCCAGCTGCTTCAGAATAATGTCTGCATCGCGATTATATGGGATATAGGAGAGAGGGGTAGGTACGTTCACTGCACCCAATGAAGTCTCGCCCACTCTTGTATTGCGAGCCGTTGAATATTGGGCGCTTACCGGATTCCGATTTTTAAACATGTCAGCTTGATAATGCAGACCAAAAAAACAACGGAAAACCTCGTCCTGCTCTGGAGTTGTTTGATAATGCGGCGCTTCCCAAAATTTCGGCCTGATGTTAATACCTTCGAATATTTGGATGGCTTCCTCAACTCTTTGCTGAGCAAAGCGGGTTGATTTCGTCTCTTCTACATTCGAAACATTAAATTCATTCCCGATGCCCGACTCATGCTGTCCGTCATCACGTCGAACGTCACCTACCTGATGGGTATAACCGTGCATGCCGATTACCGCTCCATTAGACTCGGCCTGCTTGAGCAGACTCACGAAAGCTGCCACATATGGATCATCGGTTTTGTCCAGGGATATATCATAGCGCTTGCCGTCCTTAGGAATTTCGATCCATCTCGGGATAACCGCCATCTGGTAATGCACCTTGTATTCCTTCAACAGTTCAATTACCGCTCTCAGCTTGCCTAACTGTTCTGGACCCTCATATTGCCCCCCAGGGCCAATGTCCTCCAGACGAAGGAGAATGTACTTAGGCTGATTATCTGTGCCTACAGCAGATATATAAGGTATTGAATTAAAAGAAAAGATCATAAGCAGAGTTATAACGACTATACGTATCCTCTTCTTCGACTTATGCGGAACCTTGGTTGCCATATAAATATTCCTCCAGCTGACTCATGTTAGAAGTGATTGCCTCGAAGAAGAAGCGGGCTATTTGGTGTCCATTATATGCTAATCTGTTTTCCGTGTCATCAACAAAAAAAATACTTCTTTCGAAGTATTTTAGGCAGCTGATTCGGCTAGTTGACTCTGCTTGTCCGCACTTATAAAGGCAATGACCAAGGTGATGGCTGCCAGACACAAAACACCGCCAATCAGAAAGGGCAAGTTAATGTTCAAGTGGAAGGCGCTCATCCCCATTAACGGTCCTGCAATGCGTCCCAAGCTATCCATCGATGAGCTTAAACCCGAGGCAACCCCTTGTCCCACCTTCGTTTTCTGAGTGATCAGTGAAGTTACACACGGTCGAATCAATGCATTTCCCGAAGCAAAGACAGTCATGAATATTGTTGCAGTAAGAAGGCTGGATGAAAACAGAATTAAGAAAAATCCTAGTGATGATAACACCAACCCGATCCCAACTACCTTGGACTCATCACCCGACTTAATGAACCTTCTGACTACACCGCCTTGAATCGCTGCTCCTACAATTCCGCTCACCAGAAACATGATCCCCATATCCATCGGTGTAGCATCGAATTTCTTGATTTCAAAATATTGAAGAGTGGCTTCGAGCCCTGCTAACGTAAACGATACGAAGAAGGATAGGATGTATAAATATTTCAGGGAGCCTGCAAATGCGGTCCAACGCGAGGCACGCCGTTCACTTCGCACTGAACGCTTGTCCTTGGTCAGAGATTCCTTCAACACCGCTGCAGCGAACATCAAGGTAACAAAGGCAAGAGCGGAGGAGGTATAAAACGGAACCTGATTGCCGAATACGCTGAGCAGTCCGCCTAAGGCGGGTCCGAATATGAAGCCTAATCCAATCGACATCCCGACAAGGCCCATTCCCTTGGTGCGGTTCTCATTGGAAGTAATATCTGCGACATAGGCAACCGCACAAGCTGTAGCCGCGCCGGAGAATAATCCGCCTAACAGACGGGATACGTACAACAGCCAAAGCTCACCGTCTGCAAGACCGAACAGCAGGAAGCTTACTGAGAAGCCTGCGAGTCCTGTCAGCAGGACCGGTCTTCGTCCGATCCGGTCGGAAAGGGCTCCCCAGAAAGGTGACATCAGGAACGATACGGCCGAGTAGAGCATCAACATCATACTTAGATGAAACGGTGAAACCATCTCAGGCATAATCGGAATGATGATTCCGAAGCCGATGAATATCGTAACAAGAATCAACATGATTGTTAACATTTGTTTGTTCATTATAGTTAAATGCCTCCTGCTTTACCGCAATAAAGGATGGACAATCGCCCTTATCTTACCATAACTTTTCGATCAATAGAAATGAACAATTGGAGAACATACAGGACAACTAATACAAGACCGCTCGCGATGAATGGCGCATGATACCCGATTTTATCCGACAACAGCCCGGATACGATTGGTCCCATTACAGTTCCACTGCCCTCAATTGTCAGGAAGAACCCCCAGACTGCTCCGCGCTTCTCCTTGGGGATGACGGAAGCAATCAATGCGTTCCAAGAAGGAATTAATAGAGCATACCCTATGCCAAGCAAGCCAACCATGATAAGCAACAAGGCCATACCTTCCACGTATGTAAACACTAATAGTGAAACCGCACTAATGATCAAACCTGCATGAACGAACCAGCTTGCTCCATAGCGATCCACGAGCTTGCCGACAGGGATCAGGAACAGAACGGTTATTGCTCCTCCGGTTATGAGGAATAAGCTGTACTGCTGGGGTGTTAGCATTAAGACACTTCTGGCATAGATAGTCAGAACCGGGATTAACAGGCCCAATGCAAAGGTCTGCGCAAACATCGCCGGATAGAACACCCAGTTCACATTCAAAGAAGCTTTCACTTCAGCGATATAACGTCGGGAACGGTCTGCACGATCTGCCATCCATTCCTTCAACCTAAGCAGCCTTGGAATGTGCTGACGGGATGGGTCTGCATTGGGATTGCGGTAATGGAACATAGCGCTCCAGCCCCCGCCACCCTTCTGCCCCGGCAGAAACATAGCTACAACCACGCTAAGGCCCATTAGAACCAAGAGAATACGGAACGCAGTGGTATATGTATCCGTGACGAAGAAATTGATGACAACGGGTCCCATTCCAACACCGGACAGCCAGGACATATAGATGACACTCATCATAGTCCCATTCGTCTCATGCCCCCCCTCCTCTGTTGCTCCCGTTATTACGCAAGGCCATAGAGGCGATGTTCCGATGCCCAGTAAGGCACAGGCAAATATTATCCATGAATAATGGGAGAACAGAATCAGGATAAGCACGGACAGGAAGGTAATAATGACACCTGTCAGCATAACCGGCCTATAGCCTGCCTTATCTATGATCCAACCGATCGGTCCACGAAAAGCGTTATCGCCAATGTACTGCACAGCCATTGTCCAACCAATAATGAAGGCCGAAATCCCGAGCGCGGATTGCATGTAAACAGGTAGAATAGAAATGAGAACTGCACCCTTTACAAATTCCACAAGAAACATAATGACGAGCAGTTGCATAACGAATGGTGTGAATACTTTCTTCTGTTTACCCCAAAATGCCTTTACTCCATTCATTCTTTCCACCTCTGATTGTTGCAAGTATGATCAGTCTATCCTTTTCAAGTCAAGGAAAAACCTATTATGCCCTTGCATCCGAATTTGTTTTTGATATACTCAAGCTTGTTACTTAAATAACTACAGAATTTGTTGAAGGGCAGGGATGACAGGATGGATCACCATCGCACTCCCCTTTTTACCGCGCTCCTAGAGCACGCAGCCAAAAATCCCATACAGTTCCATATTCCAGGGCATAAGAAAGGCGCGGGGGCTGATAAGGAATTTCGTTCCTTTATTGGAGATAATGCTCTCTCCATTGACTTAATTAATATAGCACCTTTGGATGATCTACATCAACCGACCGGTGTTATTGAAGAAGCACAGCAGTTAGCAGCCGATGCTTTTGGAGCTGACTTTACGTACTTTTCCGTCCAGGGCACAAGCGGAGCTATTATGACCATGATTCTGTCCGTATGCGGCGAAGGTGACAAAATTATCGTTCCCCGCAACGTTCACAAGTCCATCATGTCTGCCATTATATTCGCCGGAGCTAAACCTGTCTTCATCTCTCCCGTCAGTGATGTCAATCTCGGGATAGATCACGGAATTACGACCAGCGCTGTGAGACGAGCATTAAAGCGTCATCCGGATGCCAAGGCTGTACTAGTTATTAACCCAACTTACTTCGGAATATGCGCCAATCTGCAAGAAATTGTTGAATTGGTACATAGCTATGATATTCCCGTCCTGGTCGATGAAGCTCATGGGGTATTAATTCACTTCCATGAGAACCTTCCTGTCTCGGCAATGCAGGCGGGGGCTGATATGGCAGCTACAAGTGTACACAAGCTTGGCGGTTCCATGACTCAAAGCTCAGTATTGAACATCCAGGGCAAGCGTGTGAATAACAAACGTGTCCAGACGATTATCAGCATGCTCACAACCACGTCAACCTCATACATTTTACTGGGTTCACTCGATACGTCACGCCGCAATCTTGCTCTGAACGGACGAGCCATGGCCGAGTTTGCTATCGAACTCGCTCAATATGCACGCAACGCCATCAATCAAATCCCAGGTTTATATTGCTTCGGAGAAGACATTATTGGCACAGAGGCTACTTACGCCTATGATCCAATGAAGCTTACGATTCATGTGCGTCACCTTGGGTTTACCGGCTATGATGCAGAGAACTGGTTAAGAGAACAAGCTAATATCGAGATTGAATTAAGCGACATGTACAATATTCTCTGTCTCGTAACTCCAGGAGATACTAAGGAAACGATTGATCTTCTGCTGAACGCCTTGACCAAGCTTGCACAAGACTATGATCCAAGCAATCCCCCACGCGAAATCAACGTGGAAGTACCTGATGTTCCGCAGCTCTCTCTTTCGCCAAGAGACGCTTTTTATGGGGACACCGAGACAATCCCATTCAAACAGTCGGCAGGCCGCATCATAGCAGAGTTCATCTATGTGTATCCGCCTGGAATTCCTATTCTTCTCCCAGGGGAAGTGATCTCACAGGTTCATATCGATTATATCGTCGATCATGTCGAGGTCGGCCTCCCTGTAAAAGGGCCAGAGGACCGTTCCATCCAGCAGGTAAAGGTAATCGTTGAGACTACGCCGATTACTTGATGTATACGGACCAAAGAAAGCCGCAGGCGATTTGAAACAATCGCCTGCGGCTTTCTATAAGCATTCCTATGAATATAATATCAATATTGATCGCTGGAAGGAACCATAGGCATCCGCTGTAAGAGAAACTCTGATAACTCCATGGCCTCTTCTTCCTTGAGGTGGAACGCATGCTGCAGATGGGCTAAGTTTGTCAGGTCATCTGCGTCAAGCAGAGACGATTTGTTCGTTTGCATACAAATTACCAACGGCTTGCCAAAAAAATATTTCGTATAAACGATGGCAAAATCATAACGGGAGTTATCAGAGGCAAATCCGGTAAAATTGACTTGCGCTTGTTCGGTCAAATCATAAAATCGTTCAAACATGTGATCACTCTCCTGCCGTTGTTTAATTTGTCAGAATATTTTATATATTTAAATAATATACCACAGCTCCACCATTTTGAACAGATTATTATGCAATAGCTTGGTTCTTGCCTCTGTTAATCTGCCTTGAATTAGAGTAGTTGAAGTGCTATGATGATCAAGTACTTGTATGCATAAAAGGGTGGTGTCCTCATGGCGCAAAGCGCTTACATGTATTTGACCGACGGTTCGACCGTCCCTTCGATTACGGTGGATGAGCTTAAGGAGCGTTTGTTACATTATAAGGATCAGTTGAAAAAGACCGGCACTCAACTGGGCTGGGACTATTCCGATTCTGCTTTTCCGTACTCCATTGAGACGAAGCCTGAAGGCGAGAACAAGTGGTTTTACTTAAAAGGGACGGATCCCTCTTACAAACACATGATTCTAGGTATTGGGAGCAAAGAAGTGAACGAAGTAGACCGCTCTTTCGTCCAAATCGTTCTCCCCTCCGGTGCCACACATGGGGATAAGGCAAAGGGCAATGAGTTATGCCGATATTTGGCCAAGCTGTTAAAGGCCGAGCTGCACTTGTTCAATGGTAGAGTGATGTATTTCAATCCTCGTAAGTAACTACATAACGCTAATCCGTGTATCAAAGAGAATACCCACCCTTCCGCTATGGAAAGGTGGGTATTCTTAATACAGCATTTACTTGGAATCCTCTTCCACGATCTGATTGTAGATAGCAGATACGCGATCCCATTCTTCATCGTCTTCTATGTTCACCAAGAAGGCGTCTTCGTCTTGCTCTTCCACGCGGAAGATCATGCCATCCGCTTCCGGATCGTTCCGATCAATCATAACTGCGTATGCTTGATTCTGGGATTCAAAAGTGTAGACAATCACCATTTCATGCTCTTGGCCATCTTCGTCTGTGACGAGGAACACATCCTCTTCGTGATCATCTCCATGGTCGCAATTCTCATCGTGCTTATGGTCGCTCATGGTATACCTCTTTTCTCGGTGAATTAATAACCTAGCCTATCGTATCATTTTGGACATTTCGGGTCAATGAAATAGCGATGCCGAAGTTGGCACCGCTATTGTATGTTCACTATTCAGATTTAATCACCTTGCTGGAAACAATTGTGTAGCTATCCTTCTCCTCCAGCTTCATCAGGAAGTTAACTTTGTACTCCCCATAAGCATCGAAGGTTACACCCGAGAATGGCCATGGATACCAGAAGCTGTCCTTCTCTTCAACCAGTATCTCTGTACCGCTGCTTCTCAGCACGCTTCCATCCGGATGAATGACTTCGATCTTGAAGGAATGGATAGGTGTCTTAAGACTGTCAATCTGAGCAAACACGACAAAGTCGATCTTGTCCCCGCGTTTAACTATTCCGAAAGGCTCCTTGATAGAGTAATCCTTATTCAACACCCGTGCTATAAACATGTGTACGTTGGGTTTGTAGATATGTGCCGTATTGGTATATTCGTCCCATCTGAGCAGACCTTGCAAAGAATCTGTCATATCCCTCATCGGTAATACAGCACGCCCAGATATAACAAATGGCGGTACATCCCCAGTTTCTGTTTCTATATTATTGATTGCGACCTTCACCTTCGTAAAGCCTTGAAAATCTCCCCAAGGAGAGCTGGCATACGCTATTCCAGCGCCCAGCAACGTAAACAGAAGGGTCAGAACAACCAACCGTTTCCCTTTCATATAATCAAACCTCCATCTCAAATTCATCTGCTAGTATATACTCGTTAAATTCAAAAGAGTTGCGATCCTAAACAATAAAAAAAACAGGACAACCGATACCTTTTTTGAACATTATCTAGTAAAATAATACCAAAGTCATTATTCGTATGGAAGTGGGAAATCGGATGCCAAGTGATCCAAGACTTGAGAAAGAAATTCACGAATTACAAATCCTGCTGGAGGCTACAGCCAAAAGATACAAATTCAATTTGGGACACCCGCGAGTAATAGAAGTAAGTCAGAAGCTCGATCGGCTTATCCTCCAATTCATGAATCGGGATCATAGATAAGCTTGTCTGTGTATCGATATTTTCCCAAGACTTATGAGTTCTGTCATCGAAGAAGCCGTTAGTGGTGTGCTGAAGTAGTATCCTTGAGCATCCCCATACTCCAGCTTTTTAAGAAAATCGTACTGCTCCACGGTTTCAACTCCTTCCGCTACTACCTTCAACTGAAGCTCGCGCGCCAGCGTGACGATTGAAGAAGTTATGGCCCTGTCCTTTCTGCCCTGCGGTACATCCTTCACAAATGTTCGATCAATCTTAATTCCATGAATGGGAAGCCTTTTCAACTGATTGTAGGAAGATAGCTCGGTACCAAAGTCATCTAACATTACACGTATGCCCGCATCCCTTAACTTGTCCAGCTCAGGCAAAATAACATCCAGATTCTGAAAAATCCGATCCTCTGTTATTTCGATTTCCAGATATTGAGGAGAGAGCCCTACCGAATCCAGAATTGCTGTAATGGTAGGCTCAAGCCGCTCCTTCCAGCCAGGATGTAAATACAGATTGACCGCAACAGGAATAAATAAACCTTCCTCCACCTGCCAACTCTTGTTTTGTCTACACACCTCGTTCAATATATATTCGTCTAATTGGATAATCCAGCCATTGTCTTGTGCCGAATTCAGAAAATCTCCTGGCAATAACAAACCTCGCGTCGGATGATTCCACCTTATGAACGCTTCCATTCCGGAAATATAACCCGTTCTGAGATTGAAAATAGGCTGGTAGAACACCACAAACTCTCCGTGCGTAATTCCGTTAGCAAGCTCTTCCTCCAACTGCTCACGATGCTCCAGCGGCATAACAGGCAAATCGGAAGATAACAACGCACCATTCTTCCCGCCTGTCTTCACATTGTACATAGCCGAGTCCGCTTTCTGAACTAGAATTTCCCAATCCGTTCCGTCTCTCGGATACATGCTCACACCTATGCTAGCAGATACTTCAACCTGATGTCCGCCAATAATGTAAGTATTTTGCAGAACTCTTACTAATTTATTGGCAACATGCAGAGCGTGTTCGTTTTCTGTAAGATCCGTCAGCAGTACGAGAAACTCATCTCCTCCAACACGAGAAACTGTATCGCTCTCACGCAAGCAGGATGTAAGTCTGGCTGACATGCTCTGTAACAGCTTATCCCCGGTCTGGTGACCCAGTGTATCATTGATTTGCTTGAAGCCATCCAGGTCTATGAACAGTACACCGATCATCGTTTTGCTGCGCTGTGCATGTGAGATAGCCGTCCGCAATCGATCCTCTAATAAGAATCGATTAGGCAAGCCTGTTAATGCATCGTAATAAGCCTTCAGCTTAATCGATTCTTCCGCTTCCGCCTTTTCGGACATAAGTCGATCAAACACTTCAGCCATTACATTGTAAGCAGTTTCTATCGTCTTCAATTCATCTTTTGTATCCAGATGGACTCGAGCACTAAGATCGCCTGCTGCAATGCGCTGGGATGTTCGTTGTAATTCTGTGACAGTTTGCATAACGGAGAGATAAAACCCTGAGAATATAAAGGAAATAAGCAGTAGAACCCCTACAAGAAATACCGCGATCCAGCGCTGCAAAGCTTCATAATAATTGGATTGCTCCACCAGCTTCTGGTTTAGCAACGGAACCATGCTGTCATAGAATTGGTTCTCGGTCAGGACAGCTGCTGAACCGGCTATATATGCCTCCATAGGGGTGAAGGGAGTTTTACTCGTAAAGCTGAGCAGTCCCTCCAATAAATGATTAAACTTGGTAACATCGTCCTTAAACGTTTCTATGTAGTGTGCAATGGACTCAGTGTTCTCAGAGCCTGCAGCAAGCATTGCCCCTTGCTCCTCCAGCAGGTTGGCATTGAGGCGAACGGACTCCATAATTCTTGTCAGCCGCATCTTCTGCTCAAGCATTATAGTCTGCGAGAAGGATGTATTAATTCCGATATTCATTATAGAATCCAATTGTGCCAGGGAATCAGGCAGACGATCCACTACAACATTCCCGTAAAGACTGCCCTGCTTATCAGCTAATACCCGGATACTGGATAAATCAGCCACGTGACGCATTAAAGCGTAAATATCATTAATTGCCTGGTTATATAAAGAGACTGCATCCAGTCGAGCTATTGAATCTGCTTTCTGCTCAAGCTCCAGCAGCAAGCTCTGAATGGAAGACCAACGATTGATCATAGGCAAGCTGTGTTCCAATTGACGATCTAACAAATCGACTGATGTTTTATTTGCTAGCAAGCTCTTAAACAATTGGTCTCTGTCCTGCTTAGACTTAGCAGGATCCTGTTGTACTTGAAGAATATAAGTGTTGCGAAGCTGCAGCACGTCATTCACTGTATGATGAAGTGCGCTATGATACTGGAGACCGGTACGCTGAATCTTTGCATGTTCGATTCGGTCTCCAATATCTTCCATAATCCAGGCAGTAAGCATGACGATTGGTATGACAAATAAAAGGCCGATCACAAATAATTTTTGCGGATAATTCAAGCGATTCATTAGTCGGATAACAGGTCTCAGAAGCATAGGCATAATTCATCCAAACTGTAGTGATGTACTTTCGATTGGTTATATATTCCACAACCAGAGTCAAAATCCTGCTTCATTAGGACTAAAGTCCTTTTATATCTTGTAAAAGACTCGTTCATCAGCCCCAGCTTCAGCCTGGGTCGAGCTCTAATTCTTCGATCCGTCTCTCCGCGTAGCGGGTGTCCTTATGCGCGATGTAAGTCTCCGCCTTCTCAACAACAACTGCCGTATTGTATTCCGGGATACCGGCATAGGGCTCATATACACCTTTTGGCAAAATTACGTTTCCTTCCGGCCAATATACCTCGATATTGCCTTCCTTTATTTGCGCATACAACGCCCTGCCAATGAAAGTCCCGTATTTATTATACAGAGCTATCGCTTCACCATCTCGAATTCCAAGAGCTTCGGCATCGGATTGACTGATCAGAACATTATCACGCTCAGCGTTGTTGAACGGATCTTTCTCACTGTATACCATCGAGTTAAACTGCTTGCCTCTTCGTGTTGTGACATAGAAATGACCTTCCGGCTTGCGCAAGTCAGGCTGCTGAATGGCAATCAGCTTGCCCTTCCCGTCTTCTGTAGGACATACACCCTGCTCGCATAACCAGGCTCCTCCGTACTGAAATACGTCTCCCTTGCGCCGCAAATGCTGCACCCCGTCATAATAGGGAACCGCACTGGCAATCTCATCGCGAATATGCTGTGCCGACTGAAACGCGATAAGGTGCTTCCGATCCGGATACACCTTCTGAGCAAGCGCAATATATATATCCCATTCTGCCCGTGCCTCCTCGATGCGCGGACCCTCAATCTCTGGGCTGAAATAAACCATGCGTTCCGTACTGGTGGAGGTCCCGCCGCCAGGCTGCTCGTAACGGGTCATGGCCGGTAGAACTATAACCTCCTCCTGCGCATCAGCAAGAGTTGATGTATTCAGAATGATATCCTGGTGAACGCGCAGCTCTACTGCTTCCAGACATTGGCGGACGAAATCGGGTTCCGGCATCGTCTCCAGGAAGTTGCCGCCGCTTGTGTAGAATAGGCGTGTACGCCGTTCATGCGCCTCGGGTAAAAGCGCATTCTCGAGTGTCAGTCCGACGATATCCCCCTCCCATGCAGGCAACTGGAATCCCCACAGTTGCTCGAATCGCTTGCGATTCGCTGCATCTTGCGGGATTCCCCCCGGGAGAGACATCGGCTCCGCGCCCATCTCGCCCGAGCCCTGCACGCCGCTGTGACCGCGGATTGGCATGACGCCGCAGTGCTCGCGGCCGACGAACCCGCGGAGCATGGCGAGGTTCGCCACTTGGGACACGTTGTCGGTCCCGAAGCGATGCTGTGTGAGTCCCATGCTCCACACGAACACCCCGCTCTTCGCCCGCGCCAGCATCTGAGCGAAGTCAAGCATGTCCGCCCGCGTCAGGCCGGACGATCGCTCCAGCACGTCCCACGGCAAAGCCTGGACGTGATCCTTCAGTTCGTCCATGCCCTGCGTATGGGCTTGGACGAACGTCCAATCGATAGCGGAGCCGCGCTCCTGCTCCTCCATCTCGAACCAATGCTTCATGACTCCGTTCATGAAAGCAATATCCCCGCCGATGTTCACCTGCACGAACGAATCTACGATCTTCGTTCCGAATAGAGCGCTCTCAGGAATCGAAGGAATCCAGTAATTCTCCATCGACGGCTCGCGATATGGATTAATAACGATAATCTTGGTGCCTGCCTTCTTGGCGGCATACATATACTTGGTCGATACCGGCTGATTGTTCGCCGCAACCGATCCCCAGAAAATCAAGACGTCTGTCCCGATCCAGTCCTTATAGCTGCAGCTGGAAGAGGATATGCCCAGCGAGCGCTTCAGCGCAGTCTTGCTGGGCGAATGACAGATTCGCGACGCATTATCCACATTGTTCGTGCCCAGGAACCGTGCTACCTTGCTGGCCGTATAATAGACTTCGTTCGTGATGCCGCGAGCGGTCAAATAAAAAGCCAACTGCTTCGGATCTATGCTACGAATTTTCGCTGCGATCCGGTCCAGTGCCTCGTCCCAGGAAATACGGGTGAACTTCGTTTCCCCTTTCTTCCGGGACAGCGGATATGGAATACGCCCCAGCTTACGCAGGGCCGTGCTATCCATCGCCTGCAGCCGCTCGATATCCTCGAACCAATGCGGTTCGATCGCTGGCATCGTGTTCAGGCGAAGCACATTCAGACGGGTCGTACAAAGATGCGGCCCCGATAAGGTCTGGTCTCGCAGACCAGACACGCCAAGAGCACAGCCGTCGCACACACCTTGCGTCAGAATGCGATAAGCATAGGGCAGGTTATCCCTATTGTCGTAAACGACTTTAAGCGTATCCACTATATGATGGGGCTTGACCTTTCCGAGCCCAAGCGGCATTTTGCTGGCCCACATAGAAGGCTTTGGAGAGGAGTCAAGCTTGATCGGACCGGTATGCTTCGTTTTTCCCATATGTCCACACTTCCTTATAATGTTATAGAGAAGACTGTAACTTCTCAGCATAATCCTTTATGCTATATATCATAGCACGGGTGAACAAGAGCTTCACCCCTTATTCTGGTCAAGCCAGAACATTCTTTTATATCCAAGAGGAGGACGATCATCATGGAAGAGCTGCCTGTTACCTCGCAATGGCCAATTCGACGGTATAAGAACGATAGCTGGGAGGATACAGACGACATCATCGTAATGGAATATCCGTTGACGTTATATGTGAACGACCGAGAGTTCGCTACTATTGTATGTACGCCTGATCATTTGGAGCAGCTTATAGTTGGCTTCCTAGCCTCCGAGGGTGTGATCCGCTCAATGGATGATCTGGAGAATGTGCTGATTGACCAGGTTCAGGGAAGAGCCTTTGTCGATTTGCATCAGAAGTCTATTCTAGATCCTGCGATGTTCTCCAAACGCAGAATCGCATCCTGCTGCGGCAAAGGCAGGCAATCCTTTTACTTTCATGCAGATGCGCAGACGGCCAAGCCGCTCTTAGATCAAGGTCTGCGGCTTACTGCTCAGCAGTGCTACGCATTGATGAAACAGCTGCATCAAAGCGCCGAAGTCCACCGCGACACCGGCGGTGTGCATCAGGCTGCCTTATCCGATGGACATGAGCTGCTGGCTGGCTTTGCAGACATAGGCCGCCACAATGCGCTAGACAAGCTTTACGGTTATACTCTGATGAACTCCGTGACAACGGCTGATAAAGTAACCGTCTTCAGTGGAAGACTTGCATCTGAAGTCGTTTTAAAAGCAGTCAAGATCGGTTCGCCTCTTCTCTTGTCCAAATCCGCACCTACAGATTTGGCTCTGCAGCTTTCAGAGGAGCTAGGGTTGACCTCGGTTGGGTTTTTACGCGGATCTGGCATGAACGTTTATACACACGGTTACCGTATTCTTGATTAGTCCTATACTGACTGCCAGCATAAGAGAGCACAGTCGCAAGCCGTTTGAAGGTTACTGTTTTTCGCACCTCTCACCGGAAGCAGCGATCGGTGCGAAAGCTCTTTCTTTGGTGTATTAAGCTTTATATTTGGTCAAAATACAGGGTACACCTTTACCTGTTGCCCCAGGCTGACTCATTTGCTCCAAATACCGGATTCCTCTCGCGCATTGTTTTTTGCATACGAAGCAAACATCCGAAGTTACCAGCTTCAATTGATAAGAGTG
>JARBUQ010000519.1 GCA_029239545.1 Paenibacillus sp. | reverse complement strand
CGTGTTTTTATTTTCAAAATGACCAAACCAACATGCTTTAATCTCAATCCTCTTGAAAAATAATTGAATTTTAAGCTTCGAATGTTGATTCATTCTCGCCTCCTGGTGGTATTAACAGAAATAGATATATCGCTATAAGAACCTGGGAGGCTGAGCTAAACTATGAACGAGACAAAACATAATCATTCTTCAATGTTGTTGGTAAAAGATCAAGTAGCGCTTGTAACCGGGGCTGGATCTGGAATAGGCAAGGCAGCAGCTCTGCTTCTGGCCCGCGAAGGGGCAAAACTATGCTTGCTCAGTATGAATAATGATCGGTTGGAAAGTGTAAAAGCGCAGATTGAGGAAGCTGGAGGGGAGGCTTGTGTCATCAAGGCTGATGTATCCGATCCCGTCCAAGTCAAGACCGCTTTGGAGCTTGCTGTGAAATATTGGGGTAGACTAGACATTGTATTTGCCAATGCAGGCATTAACGGTACACTCGCACCAATCGAGCATTTGAAACCTTTGGATTGGGACAAGACGTTGGACACGAATCTGAAGGGGACTTTTCTAACGATCAAATATGCCATTCCATACATGAAAACGCATGGAGGAAGCATTATTATAACAAGCTCGATTAACGGAAACCGTACGTTCTCTGGAACAGGCATGTCGGCTTATTCTACTTCCAAAGCAGGGCAGGTTGCTTTTGCCAAAATGGCTGCGCTTGAACTGGCGCGGTACAAAATCCGAGTGAACGTCATTTGCCCGGGGGCTATTGAAACGAATATCGAGGATAGCACCCATCCTACGGAGGAATTAAAAGAGATTGAGATTCCTGTACAATTTCCGGAAGGAAGTCAGCCGCTGGAGAATGGACCTGGTACTCCGGAACAGGTAGCGGAGCTTGTGCTCTTCCTGTCTTCACGTGAATCCAGTCATATTACGGGTACCGAGCTGTACATTGATGGCGGGGAGTCGCTGCTTCGCTAAAATGGTTCAAAAGACTGCCGAATAATCGCTTTCTAGTGATTTTAGGCAGTTTTTTGTTCGTTTATAAGGAGAAATGCGAATAATAATAAGAAAACTTAATTAATTATGATGTATTCATAGCGATCAAAATGTGCTAAGTTTATGGATACATATTTGTAGACACATAAAAGACAAACTTTATTTCAGAAAGGTGCGACTTATGCAGAGAAAAGGATATCCCAAAAAGCAGGGGCTGTACGATCCGAGCTACGAACACGATGCATGCGGAATCGGCTTTGTAGCCGACATCCGGGGTCGCCGTTCCCACAACATCGTACGTCAGGCCCTTCAGGTATTATGTAATCTGGATCACAGAGGAGGACAGGGATGTGAAACGAATACTGGCGATGGCGCGGGAATTTTGATGCAAATCCCCCATTCGTTCTTCCGCCAAGTATGCAAGGAGCTGCAGATTCGACTTCCTGAAGAGGGGAAGTACGGAGTAGGCATGGTGTTTCTCCCTAGAGACCCTATGCGGCGTAATTCATGCGAGCAGACTATGGAATCGATCATTCATGAGACAGGACTGACGGTTCTTGGCTGGCGCGATGTGCCGACCGATCATTCCACATTGGGTGATTCGGCCAAATCCGTAGAGCCTTATGTTAAACAATTGTTTATTGGAATGGATAATGAAAGCGCTGTAGATCGGCTTGCCCTTGAACGTAAGCTGTATGTGGTGAGAAAGAGATCGGAGCATGCTTTTCGGGCTATGGGAGCGTTCGAGGCTTATCTTCCAAGCTTATCCAGCCGAACCATCGTATTCAAGGGAATGCTTACACCGGATCAGGTCAGCGGGTATTATGTAGACTTGATGAATCCGGAATTCGAAACTGCTATGGCACTAGTTCATTCCAGGTTCAGCACGAACACCTTCCCGAGCTGGGAGAGAGCACATCCTTATAGATACATCATCCATAACGGTGAGATCAATACCCTTCGTGGAAATGTGAACTGGATGCGTGCGCGGCAGGCTATGGATGAGACGGATTTGTTCGGTGACGATTTCAAGAGCATTCTGCCAATCATTGATTCTGAAGGCAGCGATTCACAGATGTTCGATAATTGCCTGGAATATTTGATGCTGTCCGGCCGTTCGCTACCGCATGCAGCGATGATGATGATTCCGGAGCCTTGGTCGAATCACGAGAGCATGAGTGCCGAAATGAAAGCGTTTTATGAATATCACAGCTGTCTCATGGAGCCTTGGGATGGTCCTGCGGCCATATGCTTCACCGACGGTTCAGTCATCGGGGCTGTCCTTGACCGTAACGGACTTAGACCTGCGCGCTATTATGTGACCAAGGATGATCTGATTGTTCTGTCATCTGAGGTTGGCGTATTGGATATACCGGCTGAGGATATCATCTCAAAGGAAAGATTGCGTCCAGGACGCATGCTGCTGGTAGATACAGAGAAGGGCTGCATTGTATCCGATGAGGAGTTGAAGAGCTCCATTGCCGCCGAGCATCCTTATAAGGAATGGGTAGATACTCAGATGCTGAATCTGGAGCAGCTGCCAGAAGCTCCATCTTTCCCCGATCCGGACCGACACACTCTGCTGGAGCGTCAGCTTGCTTTCGGTTATACCTTTGAGGAGTTATCCAAAGTGCTGGAGCCGATGGCAAGCACCGGCGTGGAAGCAATTGGCTCAATGGGAATTGATACGCCGCTGGCCGTATTATCGAATCGCCCCCAGCTTTTGTACAACTATTTCAAACAGCTGTTCGCTCAGGTGACGAATCCGCCAATCGATGCGATCCGCGAAGAGCTGATTACGGCAATCGGCACGACGATAGGACCTGAACGCAGTCTCATTCGTCCTGAGCCTGAGAGCTGTCGTCACATTCGCTTGAAGACACCTATTCTGAATAATGAAGAGCTGGCCAAGCTAAAGTATAACGAGCAGGAAGGCTTCCGTCCGTTCACTCTGCCCATTCTATTCGTAGCGGAACATGGTGTTATAGGTTTGGAGGAAGGGCTTCGGGCTTTGTTCAAGCAGGCGGATGAAGCGATTCTTCAAGGCGCAGAGCTGCTGATTTTATCAGATCGCGGCATCAGCAAGCAGCTTGCTGCAATCCCTGCTTTGCTTGCTGTATCAGGCTTGCACCACCATCTGATTCGCCAAGGCAGCAGAATGAAGGTTAGCCTGCTCGTGGAGTCGGGAGAACCGCGCGAGGTGCATCATTTTGCCCTGCTTCTGGGATATGGGGCAAGTGCCATCAATCCTTATTTGGCGATAGATTCGCTAGAGGGGTTAATT
>JARBUQ010000518.1 GCA_029239545.1 Paenibacillus sp. | reverse complement strand
CCGGATGGCGGAGTCGGCTGCATAGATATTCAAGTGGCTCTGCTGGAGACGGCCAAAGGGGCGACGATCAAGCTGCTGCGCAGCTCGGTTGCGGCCAAACACCCGGGACAGCATTTTTACTCCGTATATGGATCGAAAGGTCATATAGAGAATGGGAGAGGGGTGCACCAGGGTGAGCAGGGGAGTCTTTATTTGGAGGAGGATCCTGCGTATGCGAATGGCGCTCTGCCTTTAAAATGCCCTATCAGTGATGAAACCGCTCCGGAGGCAGCTACACGTGGGGGTCACGGGACAACAGAATACTATTTGCTTCGGGATTTCATAGATGCATTGGATAGACGCAAGGCTGCTGCTATTGATGTGTATCGCGCCATGGAGTTTACATTGCCGGGATTAATCGCACAGAAGTCTGTGGAGCAGGGTGGCATTTGGCTGGATGTGCCTCAAGTCAGATAATAATAGTATCCTTATAGGAGAATTTATCTTCGGCTAGCCGAACTGATGGAAGCAGGGGCGGAAATAAGGAAAATCAAAAATCGAGTATGATCAAAAAACAGGAATTTGCCGATACAGGAATTGATGCATAATAAGATAGAATGCCGATTCGTGTTAAGGAGTGAACACAGTGGGATATGAATTATGGTTTGGTGTTGCCAAGGTTGACATTACACCCGAAGTACCGGTGCCATTAGCCGGGTTTGCTTTTCGCAGTGGTCCTTACGAGGGGATTACAAGGTCTTTGTATGCCAAGGTTTCGTTGTTTCAGCAAAAGGCTGCAGCTGACCAGCCTGTTGCAACAACTTTAGTTGTACAAGCTGATTTGATCGCACTTGCAGCCGAAGAGATTCCGGGTTTTGCCGCTGAGATTGAACAGCGATATGGGTTATCTGGTGCGTCTGTTATTTATAACGCTACCCATACACATAGCGGTCCGCATATGCGCGGAGGAGCAGCTTCGAGCAAGGTGAATCGTGATTATTCGAAGCTGGTGGAATCACGCCTTCTGCAAGCGGTTGAGCAGGCGTTCGCTAGCTTGGAGTCGGTTAAGGTTGAGAAGGTTGTGGGCAACTGTTCGATCGGGATCCATCGGCGCAAAGAAGTGAATGGCGAGTTCGTAATGGCGCCTAATCCTGCTGGACCGAATGATCAGGAAGTTACTGTAATCCGCTTTAATCGGATAACGGATGGAACAACTAAGGGAATATTCGTACATTTTACTTGTCACCCTACAACGACTGGAGACAATCTGATTTCCTCCGAGTATCCTGGAGTAGCTATGGAGCGGGTGGAGCAATCACTGGGCGGAGGAGCAATCGCAACGTTCCTGCAAGGCTGCTGCGGCGACATTCGACCTAATTTGACCTCGAGTGATGGTCAGTTTTTCCGGGGAGATGACTCGGACGTGTGTCGCTTAGGTGCTGCTCTTGGTGATGCTGTATTGGCTGCGCTTAAGCAGGAGCCGCAATCCCTGCCTCTATGTGCTCTGGAGGTTCGGGATGTGACGATCCGCCTACCCTATCAATCTGTACCAGATGAGGCGACATTGAGAGAAGGCGCTGAGCTGCCGGGATATGACGGTGAACTGAATCGCGCGTGGTTAGCGCAATCCGCAGAGGATCGCAATTTCATGCCTATGCGTCTGGCTTATATGAAGCTAGCTGAGGGGCTGGAGCTTGTGGCATTGAACGGTGAGGTTGTCGTACAATATGGGTTATACCTGAAGCAGCAGTTCCCTGATGCTGTGCTGCCTCTTGCCTACAGTAACGGGGTTGTTGCTTATATTCCTACTGCCGCTCAGCTGATTGAAGGCGGTTATGAAGCAAGGGATTCCATTAAGCTCTTCGGGATGCCGAGTCCATTCCGCAGGGATATTGAAGCTCTTATTCGAGATGCTGCAGTAGGTCTGGTACGTGGAAAGAACGAGTAGAGGATGCGGAATATGATGTGGACATCGAATGATTTTCTTAGAGAAGCTAGTGGGATAGAACAGGGGCTCGTAGCTTTCAGAAGGGAACTGCATACGTATCCTGAGCTTAGCTTTCATGAGTCAGAGACCGCTGGCAGAGTAACGGAGAAGCTCAGAATGCTAGGTTACACAGTTCGTACCGGAATGGGTGGGCATGGTATCATCGCTGATCTGGCTGGTGCGCATCCTGGACGGAAGATTGCTTTAAGAGCAGATATGGACGCCCTGCCCATTGAGGAAGAGACAGGTCTTGCGTTTGCCTCGGTTCGACCGGGGGTCATGCATGCTTGCGGTCATGATGCCCACACATCCATGCTCGTTGGAGCTGCCTCGCTGCTTGCGCAAGCTCAACCGACGCTTGCGGGTTCTGTCCGTCTGTTATTCCAATGTGCCGAGGAAGTCGGGATGGGAGCGCAGCTGTTGATAGATGATGGAGCGTTGGATGGTGTTGATGAGATTTATGGCTTGCACAACTTACCTACATTATATGCAGGTGCAATTGGAGTAAGTGCGGGGCCGATGATGGGATCCTCAGATTTGATTGTCATCGAGATTGAGGGACAAGGCGGCCACGGTGCGATGCCTGATCAATGCGTCGATCCGATTGTCGCTGGTACAGCTATCGTAAGTGCGCTGCAATCCATAGTCAGTCGCGAGGTATCGCCCTTCGAGCCGGTAGTGGTCACAATCGGAAGCTTCGTTGCGGGTAATGCAGGTAATGTGATCCCGGGGCGGGCTGAATTAAAGGGAACCGTCAGGACATTCTCGCCATCTGTTCGCAAGCAGCTTCCAGAGCAGCTTCGTCGAATCGTATCAGAAGTAGCCCGAGCACATCGTTGTGAAGGAACGCTGCATTTTATGGAGAGGGCGCCGGTGTTGGTCAATGACCCAGCATCCACCCATGAGCTGACGATTGTGGCAGATGAGATTCTGGGGCAGCATAATCGGAGAGCGGCGGAAGCGACTATGATCGGTGAAGATTTTGCTTGTTACCTGGAGCGGATACCGGGTTCATTCTTTTGGCTGGGCTCTGGCCCTGAGCATGGAGCAGAGCAAGCCTATGGCTTGCATCATCCGAAGCTGAACATCAACGAAGCTTGTTTGCCTGTAGGAGCAGCGATTTTAGCTGCGATAGCGTACAAACGTGCGAGGTTATGAGCGTTTGTGAAAGTATTTAGGAAGAGCTTGACCTGGTTGATGAGGTCGAGTTCTTTTTTTATGGTGAACTTACCAGAAAGTATAAGATTCTGCGGGAGAGCGAAGGGGCTTCCTATGCTCGGTTCCTTGTCCGGCTCGTTGGACCCGATTTAGCCCGGAT
>JARBUQ010000043.1 GCA_029239545.1 Paenibacillus sp. | reverse complement strand
CGTATGGGCGGCATTGAAGGTGTAGTGTCAACAATGGGCAAAGTTCAGAAGCTTATGTCCTCCGTTCAGCAAATGCAGCCAATGATCAAGCTGTTGATGAGCTCCTTCTCCAAAGCCGGAACGAACAGCAAGAATGACGATTTTGTGCCCAGAAGACGACGCAAACGCCCCAGAAATAACCGCCGTCCCGGTTCAAGACCGCTGAATCCTTCCAAGGGCAAGAGACGAAGACGCCCTTAAGCACGACAAAAGCCAGAGGACACTAGCTGCCCCTGGCTTTTCTTTTTATTTGAACCTACCCCAGGACTTAGTCCATTCTATATTGCTCGATTCGCCATCCTCAGCACCACTCGCAGCTATTCTCATCCCACTAGAGTATCGCGCGCAGGCCGCTTGTCGGCTATCTTTCTCATATCTCTTGTCTCTTTGTCTCTTGTCTGCTAAAACGGCTTCCTACACCCAACCGCGCAGCTTGCTTGCTTCCGCGTACTTTTGCACACCGACCATGTAGGCTGCCAGGCGAGGCGTGATCTTGCGGGACTTGGCCATGTTCAGTACCTTATGCACCGCTTCCACCATCTTCAACTCCAGCTTGCTGTTCACTTCCTCTTCAGGCCAGTAATACCCTTGATTGTTCTGCACCCACTCGAAGTAGGATACGGTAACACCGCCTGCATTGGCAAGCACGTCCGGCACGACCATAATGCCACGCTCATGTAGAACACCTGTTGCTTCGAGCGAGGTTGGGCCGTTAGCCGCTTCAACGATCATCTTGGCCTGGATGTTATTCACATTATCCATCGTAATCTGATTCTCCAGCGCCGCCGGAACGAGCACGTCACATGGCAGGGTAAGGAACTCATCGTTGGTCAAACGGTTGGTGAACAGGCTGGTTACACTGCCGAACGAATCGCGTCGATCCAACAGATTCTGGATATCCAGTCCTTCCTCATTGTAGATCCCGCCGTTCACGTCACTGATTCCGACTATTGTTGCTCCCCACTGATCCAATATCTCAGCCAGGAAGCTGCCGACGTTGCCGAAGCCCTGGATACACACTTTCAACCCTTTGAGACCGAGGCCTTGAACTGCAGCCGCTTCACGAAGCGCAATCGCTACACCAAGCGAGGTTGCTTTCTCCCGTCCCTGGGACCCACCCAGAACGAGCGGTTTCCCTGTGATGAAGCCCGCGGAATCATATTCCCGAATGCGGCTGTACTCGTCCAGCATCCAAGCCATAATCTGTGCATTCGTATATACATCCGGTGCCGGAATATCTTTGTTCGGTCCTACGATCTGGCTAATGGCTCTAACATAACCGCGTGCAAGCCGCTCTACTTCCGATAAGGACATTTGACGCGGATCGCATATGATCCCGCCTTTTCCCCCGCCATACGGCAAGTCGAAAATCCCGCACTTCAATGTCATCCAAAGCGATAAAGCCGACACTTCCTCGGCTGTCACATTAGGATGAAAGCGAATCCCGCCTTTAGTCGGACCAACCGCATCCGTATGCTGGGCACGGAATCCGGTGAACACCTTGGACTTGCCGTCATCCATCTTCACAGGAATACGAACCGTCATCAAACGAAGCGGCTCCTTCAACAATTCATAATAGCTTTCATCGAATCCAAGTCGGTCAAGCGCTTCATGAATGACACTTTGTGTAGAAGTAAGCACATCATTGCTCAATGCTGGCTTACTTGCTCCCATTACAATCCGTTTGTTTGCCCCACTGCTCATCTTTTCACCTTTTTCCCAATAATAAAAAACCTACACTACCAGTTAACGATACCTCACATGCTATGTCAAGTGCATACTTGCTAATTCCGCTTATTCAATGGTTTTCCGTAGATTTTCATAGTTCTAGTGTACCCAGCGAATCAACTAATATAAGTCTTTGAGAGCCTCATCAATGTGCGCGAAGCGAAATGTGAAGCCATGCTCCAGCGCAGTTCTTGGCAGCACCTTTTGACCTGTTAACACTAGTACCGACATCTCTCCGAACAATAACTTAAGAGCAGCCGACGGCACAGGCATCCAATGCGGCCGATGCATGGCACGTCCAAGCGCTTGTCCGAACTCGTCATTGCGAACCGGATTCGGAGCCGTTGCATTAACAGGTCCCGAGATATCCTCCCGCTCGATGCAATGGCGAATCAACCGGATTATATCGTTTATATGGATCCACGACATCCACTGACGTCCAGGACCGACACGGCCTCCGACCCCCATTTTATAAGGAAGCGCCATCTTGGGCAAAGCCCCTCCATCCGTCCCGAGCACCAGCCCCACCCGAAGCTTCACCAGACGCGTTCCGCGAATATGATCATCCGCCGCTTGCTCCCACACTTCAATCACTTCCGTGAGAAAATCCGTCAACCGCTTCGGACTGCGCTCATCATACGTATCGGTCTCAGAGCTTCCATAGATGGACATGCCAGAGCCGTTGATCACCACCTTCGGCTTCCGCTCCAGAGCGTCTACCAGCTTCCCAACCCGCTCCGCCGTATCCAGCCGCGACTGAATAATGCGCTGCTTGGCAGCAGGCGTCCATCTCTGATTAATCGTTTCCCCGGACAAATTCACAATCGCATCCAAGCCTTCCAGCCGATCCTTCTGAGCAAGCAGATCATTCCAGGTAATAACAGGCAAGGAGTTCCCGGATTGGCTTCCGGATTGCCCTCTGTTCGATCTCGAGATAAGCGTGACTTCATCGCCCTGTTGTTGCATGTATTTAATGAGATGGCTCCCTATAAATCCGCTTCCTCCGGCAACCGCTATCTTCATATCTCCACCGCCTTGGGCTCGAATGTGCTGCTTTTATTCATACCTCCAGTGTACCATATATTACCGGCCCTTTTAGTTTCACTACCAATTACAACTGTTACAAACTGGCGACTTTTACGACCCGGCCCTCATTGCTTGAGAAAACCTCCTGTTCCGCTCACTCACGTGTACATTGGAGGAGGAGTGGGGAAGGCGAGATTTAATGCTTCATTGTCCACTAGTAAGAAATTGCAGAGCACATTGGGAATGATGATCGGCCAGGCTTTTGGCAAATTGTTGATCTGGAAATCCTCTATGAAGCAGCTTCAGCCCACCCGAGGTTAGCGATATATGATGATGGAACCGATAAAATAGCAGCCTGTCAGCATCGAGCGCATCATTCTCAAGATATTTATATGCATCCCCGAATCGGAACTTTAGAAAGCTGTGCTCATGCTCAATATCAAAAAACTCAGCCCCTTCGATATCGATCAAATACGGCTCCAAGCTGGCGTTAACCAATACGTGGTCAGGACCTAGCTCCCCATGTATAAAACCGTAGCGGTTTCTAGGCTGGATGTTTGATTCAAGCTTATCCAGCATATCGAGCAGCTTATTGTGTCTGGCCCTTATGCTGTCTATATGTTGGGCGGCATAGGATAGCTGTTGTTTTGCATTTTCCATCTGTACTAGATGACAGGGCCCCAAGCCGCCCGTGTTAAGACTCAACGCTCCGAAAGTTTGCCTTTCAGTGCCATGCATGCCGGCCAGCATTTCGCCTAACCTCTGAAACACTTGATCCTGGGTTTGAGGGTCAGAATGACGCAAGTAAGCTTCGGCCTTAAGCCCATCTACATATTCAACGAGTGCATAATCGAAAGGATAGCGGCTTTTTGCCTTATTCAGATGATAGAGAGCAGGGGTTCGAATACCTAGCTGCGTTAAATACTTGTTGTTTAATTCAAATAACTGCCCGCCGTAGGATCGCTCATGTGTAGCTTCGTTCTCTATTTCCTCTTGAAAATAATTCATCGTCAGATCCCACACATACAGCACACAGCTAAAACCATTCCTGCAGTCGATCTTGTATACCACCTTTTGCGCACCGCCATGCATTCTGGTTACACCCGTCACCAAATAACCGGAGCCCAAAACCTCTCCTACATAATCCTGCAGATCAGATTGATCGAGATGACAAGTAAATTCCAACGAGCAACACTCCATTTCTTCGGTTATTGCCGGCAATCCAACTGTATATAAAATTCGCCCCGAAGTATAGACTGTTTCTTAACGATTTGGTATGATGTCGAATAAGGTCTTGAATAAAATAGTCGTATAAATAACGCCGTCGGGGAGCTTATTCCAGAGGCTTTTTTGGTGTCTGAGGGGCAGTTGCTGGGCGGGTTGATGGGGCAGTTTGGAGTCGGGCGTGACGTAGGAGAATTCTTCAACACTGTATAAGTGTTACGATAGAAAGTAATGTGAGCGTTAGTCAGACATGGCTAGATAGGCTACTCAAGGCAGTCCGTCCCAGCTGATTGAGCCAAATAAGCCGGAAAACCCGGGTTAAATCAGTCGGTCTGAGCTGGTTGAGCCAAATAAGCCGGAAAACCCGGGTTAAATCGGTCGGTCTGAGCTGGTTGAGCCAAATAAGCCGGAAAACCCGGGTTAAATCGGTCGATCTGAGCTGGTTGAGCCAAATAAGCCGGAAAACCCGGGTTAAATCGGTCGATCTGAGCTGGTTGAGCCAAATAAGCCGGAAAACCCGGGTTAAATCAGTCGGTCCGAGTTTGTTGAGCGGTAGCATCAGTCTGACATCGCTGTATGAGCTGCTTAAGGTAATCGTTCGCTCGCTATACTAAACTTTGATTCAACTTATATAGCTGCACAACATACACCCAAAGGAACTCGCCGTTTTGTTCACCTTCACTCTTCACTCTTCACTCTTCACTCTTCACTCTTCACTCTTCACTCTTCACTCTTCACTCTTCGCTCTTCACTCTTCACTCTTCACTCTCCACTTTCCACTCTTCACCTCTTCACCCCTTCACTCTTCACCTCTTCACCTCTTCACCTCTTCACCTCTTCACCTCTTCACTTCCAACTTCCAACTTCTCAATTCTTCCTTTACCACTCACTTCATCATCCACTTCTGAACAAAATTCGGCGCCTTGATCCGGCAATTGTGAAAGGCGGATATTCGCCATGTCCCGTGCTCCTTCACGACCACATTGGTATTGATCGAATTGCGTCCCTTCGGAGCTTTCTTCTGCCATCTCAGTCGAATGGTGCCCACGTTGTGCACAATGGCGAGTTCATTCGATATGAAACGGATTGATGATACTCCCTCTCCTTCCATCTTAGATCCCCGCAATACACCATCGAACAGCTTCTGATGCATATCGGCCACTTCCTTGCGACCCTTCAGATGGTCCCCACTGAATGTGACGTAATCGCAATCCTCCGTGAAGCAGTCTGCGAATGCCGCTCCATCTCCATTGTCCCATGCCTTGGCCAGTGATACGAACATTGCCCGCAGCTCCAATGTTTCATCCTTCTGGTTATATACCGTTCTCATAAGCCGCATCATCCCTTCATGCTACTTGTTCCTTTTATTGTGACAGGTTCACCGAAGTAAGTAATCAATCTGTGAGCGGAACCGGAATCAGTCTACAGACCGATTCCAGTTCAATCCCTCATATATAGAAGAAGAACCGTCCAACAGGACGGTTCTTCTTCTATATATTCATAATTTACATCCATTAAGAACTGCCTAAGCAAATCCCCTTGCCCCTGCACGCTCTCATTCCCGAAATCCAGGTACGCTAGCACCTATACTCGAGTTATTCGGCCAAGCGCAAATATCCGACAGCGGTATGGACGATTCCCGGCTCCAAATCAACGAACGGATCTTCCCAAGTGCTTAGCAGGATTTGCTGCCCTGGTGCAAGAGCTGTACTATCAATGACTAATTGTACATCCTTCAAGGCGTGCTCGGTATCGTTCATCAGCGTCACCCGCAGCTGCAGCCCCTCGGCATGATGGCTCACAATGACTCTTAGATCCAGACCAGGCTTAATCGTATCCTCATACCAGATCGTACCCGTATGATCGGGACCATGCCATATAATTGGGGATGAGCCCTCATGTGAACCGCCATTCCAAGTAATCGACTGCGGAGCCGTTACTTTCCATGCTGAACCCTTCCTTGTGTCGGCAACATGAACAGCATTGCCATCCGGAGTAGCTCGAAGCGGGGTCGAAACCGCTGTGCCAACTCCTCCTTTGCCATATCCGTTGCCCGTGTAGAACAGACGCATGCTGCCATCGGCCTCTTGGATCACACTCGGATATTCCACCATCTGATTCTCCCACCTCGAATTTGGCTGCGGTCCCAGCTGCAGATTATCGCCGTAGTTGGAGCCTTTGTTCCAAGTCAGCCCATCCTGTGACTCCGCATAACAGATCGAGTAAAAGCCCCATCTTGTGCCAATTGCAGAGTACCACATACGGTAGCTGCCATCTGCATGCTGGCTCACTACTGGGCCTGCAACCGCGATATTCTCGTAATCACGATGAGGATCCCGAACCATCACTGTTCCACGCTTCTCCCAGTTCAAGCCGTCAGAAGATACCGCCAGACAAATACGCTTCTGCTGATCGAGGAACACATCTCCGCCTAATGTTGGACAGCCTGTATAATAAAATCTCCATTCCCTGGACCCGTCCGGCAAGGTCACCTGCAGTACGGAACCACCTGCGATGCCCAATGCATCAGAATCACCCGGCTTGCCGGATACGGGAATAATCGGATTATTCTCGTGCTTGCGGAATGTCTTGCCGTCTTCGGATATTGCTACGCCCAGTCCCGGGAAGCGATCCAACGAAGTCCCGATTCCGCTGTTGCCCGTATAATAAATGCGCAAGCTGCCATCCTCTTGCTTCACCGCATGAGGCAGGACACACCAGTCGCCATCGAAGCTGCCCGGCTCCCCGACGTCGAATAACGGACCGTGCCGCTCCCATTGCGTCGGGTCGTTAACCTCATCGAAATCAACCGTTGCAAGACAAATACGGCGGTGTCCGCCTGCGACACCCCCTCCGTAATACAGTCGATATTGCCCGCTCTCCTCGTCCTTCAGGCACCATGGATTCATCACATTACTGTTGTCATAAGCGCTGCCGCTGATCGGAGGCAATACCGGATTAAGCGGGTTGCGTATCCAAGTGGTATTGTACTTGAGCTTCATCACAAACACTCCCTCAGAACTCTGATTTCATATTCAACATGTTGAATAATATTCACAAATACGTCTGATGTCATTATATGGATTCCTTTTTTGTTCGTCAACCTTAAATTTATACTCAAGATGACAAAAAGAAATTGACAAAGAGCCAAATACAATGTACCTTACGTATTAAATCGGTTCAATATATTGAATATAAAACTAGGAGTGAAATCATGAGCACCCAACAACCCCCTGTACGTCTGGCCGTAGTCGGCGGAAGGCGCGGCGCAGCCTTTAAACTGGCCCTCTCTACTTTATCTGATCGCGTTACTCTGACTGCTGTATGTGAGCTGAATGAGAAGATGCTGAACGATTGGAAACAGAACTATCCGGATATCCGCACTTATACGGATTATGCCCAACTGCTTGAAGCACCTGATGTAGATGCCGTCCTGCTGGCCACTCCCCTGATGATGCATGCCAGACAGGCGATTCAAGCGCTTCGCGCCGGCAAGCATGTGCTGAGCGAGGTCATTGCCGCCCATACGCTGGAGGATGCCTGGGAGCTCGTGGAGACCGTAGAACAGACCGGACTGACTTATATGCTGGCTGAGAATTATTGTTATATGCGCCCGAACATGATGATCGGCAATATGATCGGCCAAGGTGTATTCGGGGATATCACCTTCGTTGAAGGAGCCTATATCCATGACTGCCGCAGGCTGACCCATTATCCCGATGGAGAATTGACATGGCGCGGAGAACTGCAGCATAACCTGAATGCTATGAATTATCCGACTCATTCGCTTGGTCCGCTTGCGCAGTGGCTGGGGATTAACCGCACAGATGAGCTCGATTACATGAGCACCTATACAAGCCGCAACGGTTCCATGACCCGTTATTTTCAGGAACAGTTCGGCGACAGCCATCCCGGCTCCAACCCTTCCTACTGGCAGCAAGGCGATTCAGCCGTCACGACGATACGCACCAAGAAGGGCGTAGTCATCTCGCTGCGTCTGGACTGGGTGTCAGGCCGTCCTCACAATATGACCCATTATGGACTCCAAGGCACCAAGGGTGCTTACCTGGCTGCACGCCATGACCACGAGGATCCGCTCGTATGGATTGACGGCCGCTCCCCTGGCTCCTCCCTCGACCTTCCAGGTCAAGAGAAAGCCGTATGGGAGAGCCTCTGGGCGTATCGCGATGAATACGAGCATCCGCTCTGGCAGCGCTGGCTGAAGGAAGCTGAGCAAGCTGGTCACGGCGGAGGCGACTTCTTCGTTATCGATGAGTTCGTTAGCTCGATTCACAACAAGAGAAGACCTGCCATCGACGTGTATGATGCCGTCACATGGAGCTCGGTGTTTCCGCTCTCGCTCCAGTCCGTAGGCACCGAGGGCAAACCAATTCAATTCCCTGCTTTCACGAAGAACCGGAAATAACGTCTGACACATCATCCATAACCAGGACCGTCTTATCTCAAAGTGAATGAATCCTGTTCCACTTAAGGCCGTGGTTAGCATAAGCACTGGAAGCTCCTATAGATTTTTCCAGTTAGCTGCCTGCTGACACGGCCTTTTTTTCAAATTGTTCCGCTACGATACAAGCCGTGCGGTATTCCATTCATACCGGTTTCGATACTTGCCTTGCCATACATGAATCGCACAATTTTTTATTCCATTTTTAAAAGTTCTATTGCCTTCTCTATCCAAATTTCTCCACTCCCTGGAAGGACCCTGCTGTAAGTTTTTAGCTTTGGTTCATACCCTCCTTGCTTGTAGGCCTCACTCGTACATACATAACCGTAAACCGAACCGTTACACAAAGTATTAATAATAGTCGTTGGGAACGGGGACGATCGTTTCAGCCATAATCCCAATTCAACGAAAATTTCACCTGGCAATCCAACTACTGCCCAATCATGCATTCGAAACACCTGAATCTCCACATGTACTGTTTCATCTGGGAGCACCGATATTTTCCTAATATGGTCTGCAAAAAAATGCTGTACACTGATTGCCGATGGATCGTTTAATACAAGCTGTGCCTCATCAATCTCGAGTTGCGATGGCTTGCGTAGTTTCATTGGAATGAACGTCCGCTGGCAGTCTATATTCAGTACTTCGTGCAGCTCGATCTTTTCTCGAATTCTAAGGACCTCTCCAGCAAGGACAGTTCCCATTCGTACATTAACGTTTCCCCCAAAAGGCTTCTCCTTGGTAAAATCACAATGATTAATGTCACCGCAGGTCCCTAACAGAAATAAACTTATCACTTGCTCGCCCCATACAGCTTTCAACTGACGGCTAAGTTCCGCTGGATAATCACCACTATACTCAGAACCTCCAACCGTGTCCGTATGACACGCGAATTGGGTAACTACACCTAAGGGACGGCCTGAATAGTCATCAATCCGCACAACAGTTACGTCAGGATCAATCGGTCCTGCTGAACAGACAAGCTCCGGGTTATCATAGCCTGGATTAGTTCGTACTGTGCCATCCTTCATCCAGTAGCGGCGATTGAAGGATATCGAATCTTCCCTTCCTACTCCTGTCCCGATTCGAGCCGCTTGTCGGCCTCTGTAAGCCAATATTACTGCATCCGCAGCCTTCTCCACCAAAAAGGTAAGGTAGTCTTCCGGGTAAACTCCGTCCGCATCCGGGCGTATCGGCGGTCCTGTATGGGTATGAGTTGCCGAAACCATCACTTGCTCATGTGGAATACCAAGCGTCTGAAAGATTCGATCACGAATTCTGCGAGCTTCTCTTTCCAAAATACATAAGGCATCAATGACTACAAACGCCACTGTTATTTTAGCCGTATCGATCACCAAAGCCTTAGCATATAGAGGATCTCGAATACCTTGCGATCTCCTTTGTTCCGTATAACCAGGTATTGGACTATTCAACGGCGGAGTGATATCCATTTCGTACAAGCCGCATTGCAGCATGATAGTTCCTCCTGTGCATTCTTTTGTTCCATCATTGGGTAGGGATTGTGATCTTATAGCAGACAACTCCATATTTAACGATCTTATCTGCTTCGCTAGCACCTGCAAGTCCATGGTTCTTTCCGTTAAGGACGGGAATGTATACGACTATATCTTGTTCTGGATGAGGACCTTCTTCTATAAAAACTCCATCCTCAGTTATTTGGACTTTCCATTTACGTCGTACACGCTCCCATTCGTTAATTTGTTTACTTGTCCAGAACTCGAAACCCATAGCGCGTGCTTCAGCGACCAATAATCGAAAAGAGTCTCTTACTTCCTCTCGAGTGTAAATATGATACTGATGATAAAGGAAGTGAGCGATACCCTCCACACTTGCCACTCTTTCAAGAAATGGGCGAATTACTTCACTATCGGCTTGTCCCAAGTCTTGCGTCAGAAATCCGATCTCCAAGACATCGTACAGTCTATTCCCATCATTCGACCAAGCGATAGGAAAATAAGGGTGACATGTACCGAAAATAAAGCCTATATTCCCCCTCTTGCTAGGTCCACGCGTCTGGTCGGAAGCGACGCCGAAGGCCTCGCACCATTCAAACAATTCCCCCCATCCCTCGAACCGGGTATAGTGGTTTTTATTCGAAGTGATCTCTTCGACTCCCGCGGCTTCTTTCAGCCATTGCAGTTGCTTCTCAAAAGCAGCTTTTGACCAGTGTTCCCCTTCTTCCTCGCGAGCGTTATAATGAAAAGCTATCTCATGCCCAGCTTCCTTCAGGCGCTTATAGATGGAATTTTCATAACCAGGCTCAAGCATGCACCATGTAGAGCGGACTCCACATTCCTCGAGAATATCCAGCATTGCTTCAGCATGAGCATTCTCGTTGCGGTCGCTATCATGCGAAATCAGTGCCACATGCTCCACCCCGCTAGGGTATAGACCGATAAACGGATAATTGAGCTCTGATGCCACAACAATTTCCAGCAATGTGGAAAGAAACATTTCTCGCCATAGATCAGCATACGGGAATGCGAAATATGACTTGCCTTTCTCGGTCTGCCTCATATCCCATTTCCAATCCATCGATGCTTGATCGTCCGCCTTAATGACCCCATCATTAACAGCACACGATCCATCTGGTGCAGGGAAGCCATCCTCGAAAACAGGACCCGCCCCCTGCTGAAGTCGAACGATCGCGTCCCACAAATCTACAGACCAACGATAAAGAGCCCCTTCTCCGATACGAAATGCTTGCAAGCCGCAACCAGCCACCTCACCTTCAGGTGATAGTCTGGTCAATATCCCTTTCTCCATAAAAGGAAGCGTTGTTAAATCTCCTTTTTCAGCAGTCCAAGGAAATGCTTGAAGAAACCGCAATGGCGGCAGTTTCTTTCCGACGTCCGAATTAACCCGCATATATCCGATTTCGACCTTGGATCTGGCATATCCGAGCCTTGAAGCGAGCTTATTAACTCCTCCGCAATTGATAACGACTCCGCCACTCTCCATATAGGAAATCAAGCGTTGTGCTGTCAGCTCATCCTCACTGCAAACGGCGACTATAACGATATCGTATTCCCCATCATTCAGAGTAGAGGCATCGTGAAGGACATCCGCACTCATTCCTGCGTGAGCAAGCACCTCTGTTGCGTACATACCGAATACATTCAATCCATAATGATGATATTGAGCAACTATATGTAAGTCCGTGAGAATTGCGACTCTAGCCTTTTTCATCGTTACTGCTCCTCTTGTGTTGAATTAATGAATGAAGTCATGCATTACCGCTACAGATGGCCCTGAATACCTTATAGATCCCTTCAGCGATTTCCTCCCCATCTATTGGTTTCAGAATAGGACTAATTGGAACAAACACAGTCCGTGGGATAAGCGATTCAGCATTCGGACACATTCCGTCCCTATAGCGAACCGGATTGCGAAATGGATAATTGAAGGGGAAATTGTCCTTCTCCACTGTTCTTTGTTCAAATATGCGCGGCAGCTTGTAGATCGGTTGTCCACGGTACAGGACATGTCCTTGTATGTTCTCAGCATGAAGGGCCTCGATGAACCTGTTAGCGACCACACTGTCCGGCAGAATGATTCCCAGATTGGAGCCAAGATCGCCGGCCTCATCCGGTGAGCGCCGAAGCTGCAGCTCTGGCAGCTGGTTAGTCAACATCTGCCGAATGTCATGATGAGTCCGGCGCATATTCACAATAAGACCTTGGAGCTTGTTCCATTGTTCCAGCATAATTCCGCCGATAATGTCGCTCATGCGGTAATTTTGCCCGGCAAATTCACTCTCTTCATCTATGGAGTCGATGCCGTACCATTGTTTCTCGCGGAAAGCTCCCTGATCATGGTATCGTACAGCCCGCTCGAACCAGGCCGCGTTCCTCGTCATAACGGCGCCGCCCTCTCCAGCGGTGATGATTTTGTTCATCTGGAAGCTGAATGTTCCCATATCCCCGATGGTTCCTTGATAACTTCCTTTATAAGTAACTCCGCATGATTGGGCTACATCCTCAATCACTCTAATATTGTACCGGCGTGCTACCTCCATAATCGGGTCCATGTCGCAGGGAACTCCCAGAATCGGAACAACGATTACAGCCTTCACCTCGTCGTCAATGGCGTGTTCCAACGCTTCCGGACTTATGTTCAGCGTATCGTCAATATCCGCGAATACAGGAACCGCATTGCAGCAAATAACAGCTCCCGCTGTAGCAACGAACGTATTGGCCGGGACGATGACCTTATCGCCATATCCTATGCTTATCGCCCGGAGAGCGGCGATTAACGCCGCTGTCCCCGAGGATATGCCGAGTACGTAAGGAACACCTATGGTCCCGGCAATTTGTTGCTCCAACTGTCTGACTGCATATTGAGGCTGTGCTCCGTAATATCGAAAAGGAGACTGTGCTTCAATGACTCGCTTGGCGGCCTCTATCTCTTCTGTTCCCATAACAACCGCACCGGGAAAATTGGGAGGAAGCGGCCTGCTTCTGGCAGGCACTCCGCCATGCAGAGCTAACTTTATCGTTTTGTTCATGGCTTCAATTCCCCTATCCTTTTACTGAAGTGTTACCGCCAGATCATCAACCCATAACGCACCTCCGGGAATGGAGGGATTATCATGCCCGATCACAACCTTGAGCACATGATTATAGTCGCTTGGGGCAGTGAAGGAGACCGTCGAAGTCGTCCAGGAAGAGGTCGTTGCGGTTGTGCTGGCAAGTGTCGTATTCGTCGTTGTATCAATAATGCTAATCCGTCCGCCGGCAGCGGAGTTGTTCGTCCTGGCCGTCACCGTCAATTCATAGGCTCCGTTCTGCTTATACCCCTTCCAATTGTAAAACCGCTCCTGCGGTTGTCCTCCTGAAGCCGCTGTATTCAACATCAACGAACGCAAACCGGAAACCGACTGTGACGAATCCGCCACTACATTCGCCGCGGTTGTTGAAGCTCCTCTGCTCCAGAACCGAGGCAGCGCAGGATCAAACTGATCAGGGGTTTCGAAGCTCCCGTTTGGAATGCTCGAATTATAATGCTGGGGCAGCATGCTCACCTCATCAACAAAACCTGAGCCTGAACTATAGATGCGTATCCTGATATCGTGATTGGCTGCCGCCGGTGTGGAAGCCCCGAATGTATACACGGTCCAATTCGTCCCCGTAATAAGCACCGAGCCCAACTGAGTGTTCGCCGTGTAATCATACACATCCGCCGTTAATGAAGAGCCTGTATTCACCTTGGCACGAAGCTTGATCCCGTATGATGTAAGGGGCTCATACTTCAGCAATTGCTGCTCCAGTCCCTGATTGCCTGCTCCGGAACCGGCAATCCTGACAGACCAGTCGCCAAGCGCGGAGTCCGTATCATCCCGGTACACCGCTGCGGGTATAGTGGCCGGAGTGCGGGTCCAGAAAACCGGCATGGAGGCATCCCCGGGGTCTTGGTTCTCGAAGCCCGTATTGACAGCTTTATTGCGAACCCACTTGGCCAAATTGCTCGCGGAGAGGTTGCTGCATCTCTCCAATTTGCAGATGGCTTCCGAGATATCCGTTACCTTTTGGT
>JARBUQ010000042.1 GCA_029239545.1 Paenibacillus sp. | reverse complement strand
CCACAGCTTCATAGATCTCCTCGACACTCTTCTCCTGAGAATGATCCAATAACGCACTGGCCAGATCATTGCCTTCACAATAAAATCCAGTCTGAACATAACAAGGCAATTGCTCGGCCGTATGCTTTTTGTAAGCAACAAGCGCCAGCTCCAAGGCATTCATCCCGGATGACGTCAAGTATCGTATACATTTCTTTCTGGCCTCCGCCGACATTGGATAGAACGCATTCAGCATCTTCTCCTCGTAGGTTTTGACATACTCGCTGCCATATGTTCTCATATAAGTGCCCTGCTCCTCCTGCGTGTAACCCGCTTCTGCTGGAACCACAGTCTTGTAAGGGGCCACTTCAATAGCAGGAGCCTGCCAATCGCTGCCGGACAGTACGGAGCCGACTTGCTTGTGGAGGGTGCGAACCTCGTATTTAATTTCCAAATACATATTGAAATTACATTGCATCGGATGCTGCTTATACATCTCGACCCTGTCTCTCAACAGGTCTGTCTGATGCCCAAATGCAAGAGCCAGCTCTTGCTCGAATTTACGATGCGGGAACTCATCTCTATATACCTGCAATCGCTCATGGATCACCTCAAGAAACCACGAAAGCTCCTCCAAATCTTCCATACGCTCACGCTGCTCAATTGCCTGCAGGACAGAATCGGAATCCCAATGAAACAACGAATTAGAAGCAAAAAGAGCACCCCAATCCACATCTGTCAGATTCATGACCTCGCCGCCCCCATCTATCATTTCTCTCCATATAACGCCTGTCGCAAGCCTGCTAGCTTTAAAGACCAAATCGTCGAATATGCTCCCATAATTGTTCAGCCGCAAGAATTTCCTTTTGCTTCGCCCCTATTAAATCAAAATGAGGGTATAAAACGCGACGATGAATATATTGCGGATTCAACTCATAGCGCTCACACCAGGCCGCCAGAACGTCCAGATCAGAGCAGCCGACCTTGGTGACCGTGCGAATACCGGGGAATCGCGGCTCCAGCCAGTAGTGAGTCAAATAGGCTATCTCCCCAAGAGAGACTGCCTTTTTCCACTCGTTCATTTCCTGTCTTGTTATGCCAAATGCCATCGGCCCTAACTCCTTATCGGGTTCAGCGCGAGCGCGTACAATGTCTGTACCCATATTTTATTTATTTTAACCGATTTCGCGTGTTCCCAACAAACCGCAAAAAAGAAACCCAGCCTCCCAGCCAGGTCCCTCCTAAGTACATTATAGGCTCACGCGCGAAAAATCTGATCAATTCGTTCTATCTCTTCCACTGTCAGCTGGACATCCAGAGTTTTGAGATTATTCAACACTTGCTCAGGCCGCTTGGCACCAGGAATGACTACATCCATACAATCGCGTGTCAAATACCAGGCTAACACCACATGCGCAACCTCAGCTCCGCGGGCTGCAGCGATCTCGCGTACGCGTTCCACCTTGTCCAGATTGCTGATGTAGGCTTCACCCTGAAACATTGGCCGCTTGGCTCGTCCATCCGTGAATACGGAATCCTTATTGTATTTACCGCCCAACAGTCCTGAAGCTAATGGGAAATAAGGAACGAACGAGATATTATGCTCCAGGCAATACGGCAGCACTTCCGCTTCCGCTCCACGTTTGAACAAATTGTATTCAGCCTGCAGCACATCAACGTAACCATCCTTATTCGCTTCCTTAAGCTGGTCGATGGTGAAGTTAGATACTCCGATAGCTCTGATCTTTCCCTCATCCTTCAGCTGCTTAAGCGCCCCAACCGCCTCATCCTTCGGAGTGCTCTCATCCGGGAAGTGAATGTAGTACAAATCAATATAGTCGGTTTGCAATCTTCTAAGGCTGCTCTCTACTGCCGCCTTCAGGAATGCCGGAGAATTGTCCACTACCGTGCGGTCCTCTACGAACTTGTGTGCTCCCTTAGTAGCAATAATAGTCTGCTTGCGTGCCCCTTGCTCTTTGAGTACTTCACCAATGATTCGCTCGGAATGCTCCGGGCCGTATATGAAGGCAGTATCGAAAAAGTTAATGCCATTCTGAAGCGCGGTAAGCACCATTGCTCTTCCTGTGTCATCGTTCAAATTAGGAAACAGGTTATGTCCGCCCACCGTATTCGTACCCATTCCAATCGGATTCACATAAAGCTCTGTTCGGCCAATCTGTGTTTGCTTATCCATAACCTACCATGCATCTCCCTTCATTCTTTGAACACCCGTTCCATTAAGGATAGGGAACCTGCTCAAGGTTGTCAATGCGGGACATGCTAACTAAATCCAAAACACCTAATCTGATCTTGCTGAGTCATCATTTGAATAGATCGCGTATATTCTGTTGGTGTCATAGAAGTAATCTTCTTGAATTGCCTGGAAAAGTAATGAATGCTGCTGTACCTGACTTAGTTCAAGGTGATTCCTAAATCATCCACCCAGAATTCTCCTCCGGCGATAGCAGGGTTATCATGGGTGATCAGCACCTTTAACGTTTTCGTATAATCGGATGGCGTAGTAAAGTTAACACTGTAATTTGTCCAAGCTGCAGCTGTAACATTCAAGTCAGCAAGAACGGTTCCATTGGATGTATCGATTACTTTCACCCGGCCTCCCGCGCTCGAACCGTTCGTCTTTCCTTGTACGCGGAGCTGATAGGAAGAGCTGGTCTTGTATCCTTTCAGGTTATAACTCAACTCCTGCGCTGCTCCGCTGACATCCGTTGAAAGCCGTAACGAGCCTTCACCGGATTTGAATGCAGTTGTATCGATTCGGACGTTTGATTCCAGGGTCGTTGCGCTTCTTTGCCAAAAACGAGGTAATGTTGCATCAAAACGGTCCTTTGTCTCAAAGCCTCCATTTGGAACTTCAGAGTTATAGAGATACGGAAGTGCACGAATTTCATCAAAATACGCGATTCCATTCGGAATCGTATAAGAGTTGTGGTATAAACGGAATTTCACGTTATGTCCTGCTGCTGCTGGAGTTGCAAATGTAAAGGAATGAGTTGACCATGATGTATTTGTAAAATCATAGCGAGCGAGCAACGTTGAAGATGTAAAATCATAAACATCCACACGACCGCCAACATTTCCATTCGTATTGCCTGCAAAAGTGACGGTATAAGTTGAATTGGGCTCATACTCAGGAATGGCGTGCTCCATGACCTGCCAAGCTAATCCGTTTGTTTTGATTGTCAATGATTTTGTACCTAGATAAGGCGCAGTCGTGTCCAAGTAGGCAGTAGCGGGAGACGATTGCCAGCGGGTCCAATATAAGGGCAATGTGGTATTGGTTAAATTATTCAGTTCAAACCCGTTATTTACAATATGGTTTCGGCTCCACAAACCCAAGGCGGAAGCGGTATAGCTCATGCATAACTCTTCCTTGCATAAAGCATCTGCAATATTGTAAATGTTACGGTCAAATTCCGCCAAGTCGATCCAATGATGGCTCAAATAGCTTCGTTCTTTATCCACCGTTGCAGCCGGCTGCCTGTGCATGTAGTAAGCAATTACCGGATCAGTCAGGCTCCCGTTCCACATTACATCCGTCATTGTTCGGGCTATTCTTTGCATATCGGCGACGGAGAATATTCCGGGAGTATGACGGAAGGCAGCGATAATCCCGGTTATAGTTGTTGCAGCATGAGAGAGATCATCGGCGCTTCCGGCCACATAATGCCCATCATCCCACGCCCCGAGCTTGCTCCAGTAATTCCACTCGTAAGCATCGATTCCAAGCGTCGTGTTGAGTGAATGCGGTCTGAGTGTATCCTTGAAGCCTCTCGCCAAATCATTCGCCCGACTGATGTACAGGGGACGATCCGAAGCATATTTGGCTACGCCGTCCGTCGCATCATACAATTCATAGAGCATTCTGGCATAGGCCATATTCATATTGGCAGGAAGACTCCTCGTTGGGAACCACTCCGTACTGAAGCCCGCCGGGAATAAATAGGTTGCCTTTCCATTATTGCTGCCATCTGTACCCGATATTTGTTGATACATTCCATCCCATTTATGAAACAAATGGTCTGCTACAAAATCCCGATAAGTATCTGCCTTCGTTTGATAAGCGGCGGTTAGGCTGGCATCTGCATAAACCTTGTTGGCGAATCTGAGCATAACTGCCCCAATATTCCCTTCATGCACTTGATGCTCCCATTGCTCTGCAACCAGTAATGAATACGCATGCAATTTCTGGCCGCTTGTACCTGAGATCATATAAATGTCAACCCTAACCTCATCTCCTACTGAAGGGGTGGTAAACTCAAGCTTCAGTCTACTGTAGGCAGAATTGGTAAATGTAGTTTGTGCTATGACTGAACCAGTCGTGACATTATAGATACTCATTCCTCCCGTAGCTCCTGGAGTGACTTTAACCTCTGCTTTGTACAAATAATTGCTGTTGGGCCGAAAGTTAGAAAGGGGTTGGCTAAGAACAGGATCGATTCCCCCGCCATGAATGAGCTCTAAACCGTATAAGGCACTCGGATTGACATCAGCGGAATTCGTTCCATGCGCATTAGCCAGCGGGACATTTCGTGACCATCCGGCTGCTTCATATTGAATAACGGGTTTAACCGAGACCTGATCGAAATAAGTCGTAAATATGTTATCGGATGTCTCCTGGTATAACCTCACTTGCAGGGTCTTCCCACTTGTCGCCGGCGCTATGAACTTAACTCTCTGATCATCCCAGCGAGTATTAGAGAAGGTCGACGAAGCCAGCACCTGGGAGTCCGTTACATTGTATATTTCTACTTTTCCCTGATACTTGGGATCGCTCACTTTTCCCCAGTATGTCAAAATATATTCTTGAGAAGGCGTGTATGCAAGGGTCTGTTCAGCCACCTTGTCCGTTGTATTATCGGTCGTAATCGCTAACCCTCTTAAGCCAGTGTGATAGTTGTTAATACCCGTCACGGTATAAATATGACTTGATGTTGCACCGGGAGAACGAGTCCAGTTGGCCGGCATCGTCGCATCACCTGCGGTGAGGGTTTCCATGATAGGGTTTTTCACAACCTCGAGAGGTAGATTCGGCACCTGCTTGATGCTCGCCAGATCGAATCTGGCCTTGTATCCAGCTTCTGTGTAGCTTTGCAACCCTAGTCTTAACTGTATGGTACCGGATGCAGGAGCATTGAAATTCAATAATTGCTTCTCAAAGCCTATGTGATGGATGGTTGTATAGGCCAGAACCACATTAGTCGTTGCATTGAAAATTTCCAGACGCGCCTGGGTCTTTTCCGTTTGTACACCGACATAAGCCTCCAGTACGTAACGTTTCCCTGCTGTTAAGCTCAAATTTTGTACAAGTCGATTCTCATTTGTTCCGTCACTTTCAATGATAACCCCTGCGCTGCCACTGTACGAATCGCCTCCCGTGGTGGATCGATAGGTCTGCGCGGGATTGCCTTGCCGTGTCCACTGATCCGGAACCCCATCCGCATTCGCATCCAGCTCAAAGGATGGATTCAACAACACTTCAGCCGCCGCAGGGTCGGCCCCAAATACATCAAAATCGCTATTGTTCAGCTGTTTGTGAGCATATAATCCGTCCGGCCAGCCCTTATATGTATCTCCGTCGGGGTCAACTGCCGAAGCAATCATTCTGTCCAGATGGGTTACTGATTCATCCAGCCACGCTTTATCGTTGGTGGTTTCATACGCATTCAGATAACCGTCCAGGACGTACGTTTCGCTCCAGGCTAATGAGCCACCGTTGGTACTGTCAGAAGATCCCCTTCCGTAATTGAAGGACTGGTCCTCAACATACAGTCGATCCAGGCTTCGGTCCGCACCATATACGGTTTGAATCAAGCTGAATGCAAGACATAGACACAATGAAATTGCTGCTAATTTTCTCATGAATATTCCCCTTCGCTTTAAATTTCGAGCTTTATTCCATACCCGAGTATAGGATGCCGCCGCTCACTCCCTGATACGGAGCTAGCGGCGACAGCGGGCGCATCTGTGCCCTATTTGATGACTCCTGCCTTTCTAAGCGATGCATCGTACGCATCGAACAACTCTTTTCCTTTGTACTTGGTCATAAGCTCCTCTCGGTATTGCGTCCAGTTTTTACCTGACTTGTCATCGAATACAGCCTTTGATAGCAGCTCGTTCATTCGCTTGCGGAATCCTGCAAGATCAAAACCAGTCGGCGGAATAAGTGTCGTACCCAGAGCTGCATTCGATGGAATGTTGCGGATTGCTTCAGCCACTTTCCGGTCACGTTCCGTCTCGTTCGGATTGATGAGAGTCAGATTGTAGACAAACGGCTCTTCTGGTGTGAAGAATGACCAGATTTTCAGGAAATCCCCTTGCTGAACAATATCTTTGGCGTAAGCTTCATTGTTCAGTTTGATCACACTCCCCTCCCGGGTGTAATGCTTGCCGGCCTCTCCGAAGTGCGTTAGCAGGAAGCCTTCCTCACTTGCCAACCAGTCCAGAATTTCAATCGTCCGCTTAACCTTCTCCGGGCTTTTCTCCGCAATCTGCTTCGGAACAAGGAACGGGCTTCCCGGACCCGGTCTTGTGCCGAGAGGCTTGTTCGCGAACATAGTGAACGGCTGCCATTCCGCAGTCGGTACCAGCTGCTTGGTCCGGTATTGAATGCTTTGCTGGTTGTTGTCGGCAGCAAAGTCCATCGTCGAATTGAGAATGACGCCGACCTTCCCTTGCACAGCCTTTTGCTGCTTTTGCTGCTCCGTATTGAGGAACCAGTCCGGATCAATAATCTTCTCATCCATGAGTTTGACAATATCGTCGAGAACGTTGGCCATTCTTGGATGTGTAATGCTGTCCACATACGAATTATTTTCAATAAAGGACGGAAATGTAAGGTCATGCTTAATCAGTTCCGGCCAGTCATACCCCAAGTTGGATCCATTGCCAGTCGCAGTAAACCCATACGTATCCTGCTTTCCATTGCCATCGGGATCTTTAAATGTAAACGCCTTTAATACCTCGATGTATTGATCATATGTGGTAGGGATAGCTAGTCCCAGCTTATCCAGCCAGTCTTTGCGGATGTAATACGAGCGATAGCTCGCCTTGGAATATGGAATCGGCCTCCGCATATCCTGACCCTCGCTTTGAAACCGCTTTACCACTTCCTCTGTAATCCAGTATTTATAATAATTCGGCATTGTGGCCGGGTTCGCGTAATCAGTCAGCTGCGCGAGCATACCTTCAAGTACGTAGCGCTGCCCCCCATCGCCGTTGCCATCCTTCCACATATCTGGAGGATCCGATGCCAGCAAGGCATTAATCTTGTTGTTGTAATCACTCCCAATCGTCATATACGACAGTTTAAGCTGCACGTTGAACTTCTCTTCAATCTTTTTGAGAACAAAATCCTTGTCTGAGCTTGGCAAATTGGCATTCGCAGGTGCGGAAACAAACCAGTTCAATGTGAGCTTCTCTCTTGGTTTGGCTGTGCTCGTCCCTTCTGTGGTTGCCTTAGGCGTTGTTTCCTGCTTCCCGTAGTCTGAACCCTCTGTGCTTCCAGAATTGCTGCAGGCGCTTAAAATCAGTGATACTGCAAGTGCTGCCATCATTGCCTGTCTCCACGAACGTGCTGCTGTCATGCTGACCCTCCTATTGGTTTTATGCGGCTATGTTCCGCCGATTGCCCCCATCTTGCCATAGAAAGTGAGAGTATCACAATTCTCTTTTGCTGTTCGGGGTTATGAAATAAAAGGACAGGGAATTCTCGTAAAAGAAAAACAGTTTATATGACTTTCACAGCCGCCAAAAAAGCCATAACCCTTTTCAAACAGGGCATGGCCTTGGCAAGCACCATTCTATTTGGCATCATCCCGGTATTGGTTTCGAAAGGCTGCGGGTGGAGCGCCTACTACTTGTTTAAAAATGCGGGTAAAATTAGGCACAGTAGCGTACTGCAAACGCTCGGCAATAGTTTTAATAGGCATATCGCTATGAATGAGCCACTCTCTGGCTTTGTCCATCCTCAATCGGATCAAATAATCGCCAAAGTGGTCACCGGTTTCTTCCTTGAACCATTTACTGAATGTTGATGGAGAGACCTTCACCCGATCCGCAAGAAGCTGGAGCGATAGGCTCGTTTCTATTTCGGAGTTAATGAACCGCAGAGCATCCTGCACGGCCTTTTTACGACTTGAAAGACTTAAGGATTCCATTTGGCGTTGAATGGCAACTAATACCGTCCCAACCATCCATTCCTGCAGCTTATTCAAGGAAGGCATGGCGTATAGCTGCTGAATGGCGTCTCCACCCAAAATTTCGTTGATTCCTACACCTGCTTGCTCCAGCAAGTTATCTATTTCACCGAATAAATGACTAAGCAGTACGCATACGGCCTCTTGGCTTCGCACGAAATCCGAAGCTGCCTTAATCAGTTCATCCATCCGGACTTGCGCACCATCGAAATCGCCCTGAGCAATACATGTCACAACTGCCTGCTCCATGCGAATTAATTGCGTATTCGTTATGTTCATAGATTGATCGATTTCGTCATGGGAAATCGTAATGTCAGTCCCCTTAATCCATCTGTAACGCATAAACGTTATGGCTTCCTCGTACGACTGGGGCAGTTGGTCTCGTCCATGCCTTATGGAGCTGAGTGCAAACGATATTGTGAAGGGAAAATACTCCCGGGTGCAATTACGGAATTCTGTCGCGAATTCCAACAGGAAACCATTCTCATTGGAATGAGCTGGTTCATCCAACCTTATGATGCACACAAGCTGCCCCTGTCTCGGGGTGAACGATACTAACTGCATCGGATGCGGAGAGCCCACAGCAAGCTCATCCAATAGCTTGCTCCATGCATACATGAAAAGAACGCGATCTTTGAATGTGTATCGGTTCTTGAATTCAAGATGCTGATCAATCTCCGCTATGCCTACGCAGAACGACCCGTTATGCAAAGGGAGCTCCTTCCCTTTAAGCTCGAACTCATCCTCCGCAAACTCGCCTTTAAGCAATTGCTGCAAATAATGTTCCCTCAGATAGGGCTTCTGTTCATCGAGTTGAAGCCGCAGTGCGTCATTGGTTTGCTGCATGTTATCCATAAAACGGTCTAGTGTTGATACGAGGTCCGACTCCCTGGTGTCGCCTTCCTTCAATCTCCTCTTCTGAAGCAGCCGCTGAAAGGGAGAGTATAAACGATTTAATCCAAAGATAGAGAAGAGTCCCCAACTCAATGCGATCAACAGAACAAATAACCATGTAATTCTTTGAATCTCAGCGGCTTTTTGGTTCATTTCCTTAGCAGAAGTCAGCACAATATAGGTCCAGCCGATTAGATCGGATTTGACAGATGAGATCGTGTAGACCCTTCCGTTTAGAACAGTTTCGGTGGGAAGTGGTTCATGAAGAGACAATGAGGAGGCCCATTCATCGTTCATGGACAGACGAAGGCCAGCATTCAATGCGGTTGAACCTCCTGTAACAATTTTGTTCTGATCATCCAGAATCACCATCATCTTTTCGCTGTCCCACTGAATTTGATCGATTGCCTTCCGCAGCTCCTCGGTATTCAGATGGACAACCAGGATTCCGTTGAAGCTAGACTTATTCAGCGGGACTGTTCTGACAATAAGCAGGTCTCTCTGGTTGGTATACGTATTGGGAGGGATTTTAATTGCCCATTCATGGCCGCTTTGAATACCCTTTATGATTTCGTTGAAAGGATACTCGATCTGACGATTCATCCCAAGCCTATGGGAATAAACCGCATTGAATTGCGGAAGCACAAGACTAATATCAAAGTCCTGGTCAGAATTGACAACCGTATTCAGAAACAAGTTTTTAGTTTGCACCGAGGACGTAAGCGTTTCCATAGAAATTCCGTACAGTGCCGAGGTTTCAATGATTGGATTGGCTGCCAGCGACAAAGAGATTTGATCCAGCGAGCGAACGTAATTATCGAATCGGTCCTGAACTTGCTTCAATATAATTTGGTGACTGCGAGCAGACTCTTTCTTCAAGCTTTCTCCAGCAAGGAATGAAGCTGCCAATCCCAGTAATATAACAGGGACAGTACTTAAGAGGATAGAGAAAATGAGAAGCTTTCGTTTAAAAGACATCCTCTTGAACAATTCTCTTTTCATAAGAGCCTCCACGTTATTCTCATTTACGCTATTGCACACTGATTATGTTAACACACCAACCCCAACTTTAGTCTAGTTTTTTACGAGGCTTGCGGCGGTTTCAAGCGTTCTGATCGTTCGTTACACTTATGACAATAAGAAATACGCAACCCTAAATCAATATTGGAGGAATCTCATGTCTCAGGAAACGGTTATTCAATTACGTAATGTTACGAAGAAAATTGGTGGGAAGACGATTGTGGATCATCTCACATTCGATGTTCCCCGTGGGGAGGTTTTCGGCTTTCTGGGGCCTAACGGCGCCGGAAAAACAACAACCATCCGCATGATGGTCGGCCTGATCTCCATGAGTGAAGGCGAGGTGCTGGTGAACGGTATTAATGTGAATCGGAATTTCGAGCAGGCTATGATGCATATCGGAGCGATTGTCGAGAATCCCGAGCTGTACAAATTCCTCACAGGCTACCAGAATTTGATCCATTTCGCACGGATGATACCGGGTATTACCAAGGAACGCATCGAGGAAGTGATTAAGCTTGTGAAGCTGGAGAATCGGATTCATGATAAAGTGAAGACTTATTCACTCGGCATGCGTCAGCGATTAGGTGTCGCTCAAGCTATTCTTCACCGTCCTGCCGTCCTTATCCTCGACGAACCAACGAACGGACTCGATCCCGAAGGAATTCGCGAGCTTCGCGATTACTTGAGGCAGTTGGCCAGAAGCGAGGGAACCGCTGTAATTGTGTCCAGCCATTTGTTGTCGGAGATGGAGCTGATGTGTGATCGGGTTGCCATTATTCAGAACGGCAAGCTCGTCAATGTGCAGATGATGCGCGATATGGTGCAGAGGCAGTCCGATGAGGCCAGTCTCGTCGTGCTTGAGGTGGATGACCCGCAGCGGGCCATGCATATCCTGGTCGATACAATCAGTGTCACGGAAGCCTCGGTTGCTCCCGATAGTCTGACCTTATATTTGAAGCGTGATCAAGTGCCTGATGTCATTAAGCAGCTCGTAGAAGGTAATGTGCGGATCTACTCAGCTTCCACCGCTTCCATGACCTTGGAGGACAAATTCTTAGAATTAACGCGAGGTGGCCAAATTGTCTAATATGTTGAATTTAATCAAAAATGAGAATATGAAAATTTACCGCCGCCCCCGCACTTGGGTTATGCTCGCACTCGTGCTGGTCATCGTAATCGGTCTGGCTGTCTTATTCACAACCGTGATAGACGAAGAGGTTGCCGAGAATATGCTGCAGTTTATGAATATCACGAAGAATCTCACTATTATAGTTTTCATACTGGCCGTAGTCGTAACGGCTGATATCGTTGCAGGGGAATTTACTTGGGGGACGATCAAGCTGCTGCTGATTCGACCCGCTACCCGGTCCAAAATTCTTTTTTCCAAATATATAGCTTCCACTCTTTTCCTGCTGCTGCTCCTGGTTCTCCTATATGTTAGCTCTGCAATTGTTGGACTCCTGTTCTTCGGAAACGCAGGTACCGGAGAGGAGCTAAGCTTTCTTAGCATCCTGAAATCATACGGATTCATCACACTGGATTTATTCGTGAATTTATCCATCGCCTTCATGATTTCCAGCGTATTTCGGAGCAGCACACTGGCTATCGCCTTATCCTTCATCTTTACCTTTGTGTCGGGAACTGTAATGGGCATCCTGATCTCACTGAAGTATACTTGGGCCAAATATATCCTGTTCGCCAACACCAACCTTGAAGTGTATACACCCGGCAATATGCCTCCGTTAGAAGGCATGACCCTCGGCTTTTCCATTACTATGCTAATCCTTTACTACATCATCCTGATGGGCATGTCCTTCCTCGTCTTCCGCAAGCGGGATGTGGCGGGCTAACCCTAACCTAGCGCTCCATTATTGGACTGTCAAGCATTCGCTTGGCAGTCTATTATTATTTCCCGTTCCCCTTTTGTGATAAAATAAATTGTAGAACACGCATCACCAGGATGGAGGCATGAAGGGATGAATAATCGATCGCTGCGTCTGCATTTAACAATTACATTCGCTATTGTCGCCTTGATTCCCATACTCGTCCTTGGCAGCTTTCAAGTGAGGCAGATCAGGCAGATAACGAATGATTATAACAATACTCAGTTGCAAGCTACATTCCGTTTAGCCGATGCCGTGCAAACCTACATATACTATTACCGCAATGCCGTGGAGACGCTCGCGACTACCATCAGCGCATCGGGCACCTCCTTCCGCAACAGGGAAGGGCTGACGGTGAAGCTGCAGTCGGTCAAAGACACCTTGCCTGGCTTCAAAGGCTTGTACGTGGCTGACGAGAAGGGAATCGTGACTGCCCTGTATCCCGATCCTGAGCGTGACCCGAGGAGCACCACCCTGCCTTCCGTGTTAGGTGCCGATCTGACTGCACGCAGCTATTACGAGACGATGCGGGCGGATCAGTCTACGATCATCTCCACTCTTTACCTTGGACCAGAAGGCGGAGACACTCCCGTCCTGGCTATCGCCACCCCCGTGTTCAGCACCGAGAAGCGCTATGATGGCTTTGTCCTGGGCGTCCTTGATCTGAAGGAAATCGAAACATTAGTAACCAAATATGATTACGGCCCCGGCTCCTATCCCGTCGTATTAGATGCAGAGGGACGGGCAGTCTATCATCCGAATCGCGAGATCATCACTTCTCTGCAGGATTTATCCGGTGAAGCGGTCGTCCAAGACAGGATAACCAAGGGACAAGGGCTGGGAAAATACAAATCCGGTATCTTAAAGCAAGACGAGCTTGTAACCTATACTACGATCCACGATCTAGGCTGGTCGGTGTGGGTAAGCCGATCCTATGAAGTGGCCAATGCTGCCTTCCTAAGCTCTCTTAGAACTACTTTGCTCTTACTAGTGCTCGCGCTGGCCTTAGCGGTTATTGTAGGTACACTGCTAGCCAAAAGGTTGAACAATACGATTCATTTACTGGTGGATTATACTCAGAAGCTGGCTAATGGAATATTAGGCGAGTCCTCCAGCCGAATAACCACCAAAGGCGCACCATATGAGCTGCAGATGTTAGCCGATCAATTTTTCCAGATGGCCAAACAGCTCACCTCCAATCAACGGGCGCTCATTGCGCTCAATTCCGAATTGGAGAGCAGGGTCGCAGAGCGTACGCAAAGCCTCTCGCGCACGAATCAGGAGCTTGAGATTGTGAACAATCTGCTAATTCCTGCAGTGGACTATCGGACGACGAACAGCTTCATTGAACAGAGCATTGTGCTGCTACGGGAGCTCACTCCTGTCGGGGTTCGGCTTCATCTGTTCCCGCATACAGGCTCTTCCTCTCTCGGGAACTTCAAAGGCTGGGAAGGCATGATTGTACCAGACCCTCATGAGTCCCAACACGGTGCACAGTCTGATCTCGTTATTCCGGTAAGTTCAGGAAATTCCAAGCTCGGCGAGCTCATCGTGGGCAGCTCACCCGAGATGACAGTGGCCGATCAGAGGTTTCTGCACACGTTCGCTAATACGATAGCTGTCATTTTGCAGAATGATATTTTATTGAGCAGCATTCGTCATGAAGGGGCCACCTTGAACGCGGTACTAGAGAGCATGTCCGATGCTATTGTGCTGATCGACACGAATCAGGATGTCGTATACGCCAACCGCAGCATGACAGAAATGTTCCATATCCCGCATCAGGAGCTGCTGAAGTTGAACGAACACAGCCTGATCGCAACCATTATCGGCATGTCTCCTGATAACCAGGAGCTGTTCAGGGAATGGTCGCGCATGCACAGCGGTGCCGTGAAGTTCAAGCTGCTTACGGAGCAAGGCAAGGAGCGGTATATCCTGCTCTCCTCCTTCGGGGTATCCGGAGAGAATACCGTATTCGGAAGAGGTTATGTATGGCGGGACATTACGAAGGAGCATGAAATCGACAGCCTGAAGAACGATTTAATATCGCTTGCCTCCCACGAATTCAAGACACCTATAACAAGCATCA